>JAFLCH010000422.1:0-1488 GCA_017303775.1 Anaerolineae bacterium
CGATTAGAGTATGGTTAAGTAGGTGGTCATAACCTGTTCAAAATGTTGACAATAAGTTCAAAAGGTTTCTATAATGATGATCAGTTACTCAACTAAGCAGTACATTCATGGCAGCACGTTCGTCTCAACACATCGTTATCATCGGAGCCGGAATTGGCGGACTGTCGGCGGCGGCGCTGCTGGCACAAGCGGGTTACCGCGTGACGGTTCTGGAAGCGCAGACGTATCCGGGTGGATGCGCGAGCACGTTCACACATGGTGGCTACCGGTTTGATGCGGGAGCGACGGTGGTGGGCGGGTTCCAAGAACATGGGCCGCATGAGCTGATCGGGCGGCAGTTGGGCATCGAATGGCCGGTGCGGCGGTATGAACCGGCGTGGGTGACCCATTTGCCTGACCGGTCGATCGAGCTGACGGCTGATAACGCTGATGTACTGCGGGTGTTCCCACAAAGCGAGGCTTTCTGGGCGCACCAATCTGACATTGCCGATCTTGGCTGGCGGCTTTCTTCTGAGGGTTTACCGTGGCCGCCGACCAGCCTGACGGAATTCTTGCGACTAGCTCGTGTTGGCTTAGCCTACTTCCCAAAAGATTTGCTCCTCCTCCCCCTAGCATTTCGAACGACCTATCAGTGGATTGAGCAACACGAGCTAGCGCAAGATTTATCCTTCGTGCGGTTTATAGACGCACAACTCCTCATTTCTTCACAAACGACATCGCGATTCGCGAACGCGGTTTACAGTGGTACGGCGCTCGATCTGGCGCGGCAGGGTGTTTACCATGTGGCGGGCGGGATCGGCGGATTGGCCGAGACGCTGGTGAATAAGCTGCGGGAACTGGGCGGCGACGTGATTTACCGGCAGCGGGTCACCCGTATTCATGTCGAGCAGGGCAGGGCGAGCGGCGTGAGCGTGAAAACGGGGCGGCGCGGTAAGGCGGAACAGTTCATCCCGGCGGATTTCGTGATCGGCAACCTGACACCGTGGTCGCTGGACAGCCTGCTGGGCGAGGACAGCCCGGCGGGGCTGCGGCGCGAGGTGATGGGACGCCCGTTGGGGTGGGGGGCGTTCGCGCTGCATCTGGGTGTGGACGCGGACAAACTGCCACGCGATATGGCTGATCATCAGCAGATCATCCGCGATGTGGAAGGGCCGATGGGCGAGACGCGGAGTTTGTTCCTGTCGGTGTCGCCTGAGTGGGACACGAGCCGCGCCCCGGCAGGACAGCGGGCGGTGACAGTGACGACGCACACGGCGGTGCAGCCGTGGTGGGACTTGCTGGCGCAGGATGAGGGGGCGTATCAGGCACGGAAAGCGCAGTACGCTGAGCAGATGCTGGAGGGGATTGAAACGGCGATCCCCGGTTTCCGGCAAGCGGTGCGGTTGATGCTGCCGGGCAGCCCTGTAACCTACCAATTTTATACTGACCGGCATCTGGGGCAGGTGGGCGGTTTCGCACAGACCTCTTTGTTCAAGGCGCGCAGCCCAC
>JAFLCH010000422.1:1588-2843 GCA_017303775.1 Anaerolineae bacterium
CGGTTGTTAAGCTGCGCGGCGTCTGCTGATGGAACGGACGCTATAAACAGTGTATCGGAAAACGAGGGCGTTAGGGTGACCATTTGGAAGAACATTTGGTCACTCTTTTTGTGTTGCGGCACTAACCGTTTTGAGGGGCGGGGATTGTTAAGGGGGTTGGTGGATGGTTAGAAAACGGTTTGTGGACAAACTTGAAATAAACTTTTGTCCTATATTATGACCCTTTAATGCAGTCGAGTTGGATGCGGTTTCGCGGCGGGGAAGATTGGTGGTTGGTGTCAATTGTCAGCCTCAGCGAGATACGTTCTCCACTGGTCGAGCAAGGCCGTAAGGCGGACGATTGACATTATAGGATGGTTATGAGTCTTTGAGATCGGCGATCACTATACGCCGTACAGCCTCACATCACAGTCATCGCCGATGCAGTTAGCGAGGGCGATATGTCCGATGTATTCATTTCCTACTCCCGGCGAAACAGCGATTTTGTGCAAAAGTTGAATCATGCACTGAACGAGCATCAGATCGATTCATGGATTGATTGGGACGATATTCCAAAAGGGACGCGCTGGCTGCAAGAGATCTACAGCGGGATTGAAAACGCGGATAACTTTCTGATCATTGTTAGCCCTGAATCGCTGACTTCGTCGATTTGTCATGATGAGATTGCGCACGCAATTGAATTTCATAAACGAATCATCCCGATTATTTACCGGGAAGTGGATCAGCAGCAGCTGGCAGGGCAGTGGTTTGAACAAGCGTATGAGCAAAAGGCACGCCAGAACTGGCAGTACATCCGCAACATTAACTGGTTATTCTTCCGTGAGAGCGACGCATTTGAAGCGGCATTCACGAGCCTTTTAGGGACGATTAGTCAGGATATTGACCATGTCCGGACGCACACGCGGCTGACCAACCGGTCTTTGGAATGGGACAAGAACGGACGCAGAAGCGAGTTCTTGCTCCGAGGCAGTGATTTGCTGAATGCAGAACTGTGGTTAGCGACGAGCGAAACCAAAGCACCCAAGCCGACGGAACTTCAGACGCAGTATATCCTCGCCAGCCGGCAAATCAGTAATCGACGGCAGAACGTGCTGGTGGGGGGATTAACAAGCGGGCTGCTGATCGTGATTGTGCTGTTGATTATTGCCGTGATACTGGCTCAGGAGGCACAGTTTCAGCGTGATCGGACGGCGGAAAAAGCAGCGACCGCGACCTATGCGCTGGGGTTGAGCGAAGTGCGGGGAACGGAGGTGGC
>JAFLCH010000423.1 GCA_017303775.1 Anaerolineae bacterium
TGAGCGAGATGAACCTGAAGATCACACGCGGGGACGAGTTCACCTCGCCCAACGGGGTCATCATGGGCGAAGTGTGGTCGGCGCTCAACAACTGCAAGTTTGTGATCGCCGAGATCACCGGCGGCAATGACAATGTGTTTTACGAGTTGGGCATCGCTCACACGCTCAACAAACCGGCCATCTTGATGACGCAGGCCGCCAAGACCGAGGACATCCCCTTCGATGTGCGCCATCTGCGCTACATCCGCTACGAGAACACGGTCGGCGGCGGAGTCAAACTGCGGGATGACCTCAAGACGGCCATCACCCGCCTGCTGGCTGATCTGGAAGAAAGCTGGGGAAAGTCCGGTTAAGCGGCTGGCTCAACGCTGACGGGCGGCGCGGGGTGCGCTGTCGTCATCGTCGTCCAGATCGTCCAACTCCACCAGTTCGCCATCATCGGCCAGCGCGAGGCGCGCACCGTGCTTGGGCTTTTCGGCGGTGGCAGCAGCAGCCGGTGCAAGCTGTGGGATGACACGCTGCACGAACGGCTGGACGAGGACGCTCCAGATGATGTGCAGCAGCACGACCACGCCCCACACCATCACCGCATTGTTGGCGTCCCAATGGTTGATCATGCGGAAGGCGCTGGCGATCCCCAGCAGCACCGTCCCGATGCCATACAGAAAAATGTGCCGCAGCGGCAGCCGTGTGAACAGGGTTGACCGGCGCTGCCGCCCCTGTGTCCACGCCATGAAAAGCTGCACACCGCCGATGATGATGAGGGCGAGGATGGGCGTCATCTGGAAGCCCCACGATGTTCCCATGTTGAGCGCCGAGGCGAACCACGAGAACACATTGACCAGCGCGAAGGCGGTGAGTCCCACCGACCAGCGGGACTGGCGTTCCAGATCGGCCTCGAAGCGCTGGTGCATCTCGAACAGCGCGGCTTGTTCCAGCGGCTGCGCTTGGTTGGCGATGAACTGGCGCATCTCGGCTTCCACCGCTTCTTCGCGCTGCTGGGCGTTGGCGGCGGAACGGCGGTAATGCAGCAGGGCATGCAGCGCCAGCCCGATGCTCCATACAAAACCGATGGTGACCGGCAGCGTGAAGGCGGCGGCCTGCGACTCGCGCCAGATGAGGGTCGCGATGAGATACCCCCACGCCGCGCTCATGGCGACGACGAAGGCCAGCGTATGCAGCAGCAGCCGGTTGGGTTTGCTGAAGCGGGCGCTCAGGCGGCGCTGTGTCGCGCGGTAATCAAGGAAATCGGCGTAATTTTCCCACATGATGGCTCTCTCCAGTCAGGGCAGGTCGATGCCCGTTCTAACCGGCATCTGCACACGGGCGGTCAAGCGCCGCTGGCAGCGCGATCGCGGACGATGATGCTATGCGCTTCATTCAGGGTAGTCGCTACGCGGTAGTAACGCTGCGTATGCGGGTAGAGCTTGGCAGCCGTCGTCACCATCCGGCGCAGCATATCATGCGTGGTGACGAGGACGATCAGCCCGATATTCTCCGGCTGCTGCTGCGCCATCGTTGCCATGTGCAGCATGGCATCGGCAGGAAGACGGCTGCCGGAGAAGAAGTGCATAATCACATCCACGCGATAGGGATAATCACTTTCGGGAACCATCGCCCGGTCATATTGCGTGTAGGCTTCTTCCCACGTCCAGTCACCTTCCAGCTCGTAACGCAGGATTTCCTCACGCTCGTCTTCCCAGAACATCCGAACCGGCATGCCTATCCTTACGTCACCACCTGAACAATTTGTGTATACGCACCGCCTCAGGGAACCAGTTCGACGAAGTACTCGTCGTTCTGCCCTTCCGCCAGCCAGCCGCGCACCGCGCCGATGCCGTAGATCACCTCGAACCACGCCATGCCCTCGGCACAGGTGGGGCCGTTGATCACTTGGAAGGTTTGCCCCGGCGAAACCTGTCCGATCCGGCTGCCGCTGGTGGTCGGCTGTTGGCGCACATTGACGTTATCGTTGGCCTTGTCCGTGTCCACCACCCGCCCGCGCGAACCGGGGTACAGGCGGCTGGCAAGTGTCAGCCCTTCGCAGGTCGCCGGATTGGGCGTGGGGCTGGGCGCGGGGGTGGCGGTGGGCAGTCCGAACTGCGAGTTTTCCTCGTCCGTCAGCACCCGTTCCACGCAGCAGCGGCGGGCGAAGGTGATGAGCGCCTGTGCGTTGCGCCAGATTTGCCAGACGCGCGCCGTGTTATCCTGCCCTGCTGTGGCGAAGTACTGCCCGTCCGGCGACCATGCCAGACTGAACACCGTCCCCACATGCCCGCGAAACGTCAGCAGTTCCCCGCCGCTTTCGGTGTACCAAATTTTCGCCGTGCCATCTTGGCTGACGGTGATCAGCCGGTTGCCGCCCGGTGACCACTGCAAGCCGGTCACGTCGTTCTCATGCCCGAACAGCGTGCGCATCAGTGTGCCGCTTTCGGCGTCCCAGATTTTCGCTGTGCCGTCGGCGCTGGCTGTCGCGATCAAGCTGCCATCCGGCGACCATGCCACCCGGTTGACCTGCCGGATGTGCCCCAGCAGCGTGAACAGCAGTTCGCCCGTCGTGGCGTCCCACATGCGCACCGTGTTATCACCGCTGGCCGTAGCCACTTTGGAGCCATCGCCCGACCACACCACGCGGATCACCGCCGAACGATGCCCCGCCAAATCCAGCAGCAGTTCACCCGTCGCCGCGTCCCAAATTTTCGCCGTGCCATCGCCGCTGGAGGTCGCCACGCGCGTACCATCCGGCGAGTAAACCGCGTAATTCACCGCCGTCTTATGACCGCTCAGGGTAAACAGCAGTTCGCCCGTCGTCACATCCCAGATGCGGGC
>JAFLCH010000424.1 GCA_017303775.1 Anaerolineae bacterium
GGCATCAACGCCAGCGCTGCCAGTTCCCAACCCTGCCAGCCCGCCACGAACCGCGCCAGCAGCACCGGCAGCATCCCTTTCGCGCCGTCCAAAATCGCCGCCAGCACCCCGATCCATTTGCCACCCGCGCGGAAGACGTTGGTCGCGCCGGGGTTGCCGTCCCCATAACGGCGAATGTCCGTCCGCAGCGCCAACCGTCCCAGCCACACCGAAAACGGCAGCGCCCCACACAGGAAGGCCGCCACCAGCCACACAATCATCATGCTGCGCCTCGCTCTCCGGCGGTTCGCGCTCGTAAGCCGGCCCACAGCGTGAACGCCCCCATCACCACACCGCCCACCAGCGCCGGCCCCGGCAGTTCCCAGAAGAACAGCAGTCCGAATGTCTCGAAGAACCACACCAGCCCATAAACCAGCAGCAGCGGACGCACCGGCTGCATGGGCGGACGCACCGCCAGAGTCATCACCCCCGCCGCCAGCAGCCAGCCCGCGTAATTCGACCACGGGATGCCGAAGTATCCCCCGGCTGTTTCCCAGCGCCAGAAGTCAAACAGCACCATCTGCGGGTCGAGGAACAAATCCCACGCGGTGAAGGCCAGCATACTCAACAGCAGGAAGCGCCAGCGCCCGCCGCGCCCACCGATCAGCGCCGCTACCGTCCACGCTGGCGGCAGCATCATGAACCACGCCAGCGGAATCAACAGCGGAACGCCGCCAAGCTGCGGCTGAAGCCGTTCGGTGTAGTGATACACCCCGAAGGGCAGTCCGGTGCTCGACCCGATGAACTCCACCAGCCAGCCCAGCGCCGCCACCCCTGCCAGCGTCAACCCCACGCGCCGCCAGCCCCATGCCCGCCGCAGCAGCATGATGACCGCGCCGGCTTGCAGCACCGTCGTCACCGTCATCCCAACCGGCAGGATCGCCTCGCCCATCAGCCATAACCCGATCGGCAGGCTCATCATGCCCAGCGCCCAGCACCCCAGCAGCAGCCAACCGGCTCGATCCTGCCGGATCATCTGCCGCATCTGTGCCCACATGCGCGGCAGCGGACGCACCGCTTCTACTTGATACCCAACCGCAGATACCTGATTGCTCATCCTATCCCCTGTGCAAACTGTGTAACGCTCATCTCAACCGCCACCCATGCCGGATGCGACTCGACCACCAATTCATGCCCGCAGTCCACCTCGTGGTAAGTCACACTGCCGCGCAGCCGTCCGGCCAGTGTGCGCGTCAGCGGCGGGCGCACCAGTTCATCGGCGCGGCCTTGAATGACCAGCTTCGGCATCTCCACACCCACCTGCGGCGCATATCGGTAGGCCATCTTGCCGGCCTGCTGAATCTGCGCGAACAAATCGAGCGGCAGCTTGAGATCACGGATGGCGGCCTGTACCGCCGGATCATCCAGATCAGCCCCCGGCAGGAAGTTCCCGATGCCTTTGCGCACATCCGGTTCGTTGAAGTTCAAACGCACCAACCGGAACGGCTTCACCCCACGGAAGACATGCTTGAGCACCGGCAGCGCCTTCCACAGCACATGCTCCAGCTTCCAGAACGGTGCCAGCAGCACCAGCGCGTCCGGCGGACTCTGGGCTGCCGCCGCAATCGCCAGCGCACCGCCCATCGAATACCCCGCCAAAAGCAGCGGCTTTCCACTGCGGCGGGCGGCTTCGACTTCCCGGCACACCGCCCCCAACCATTCGTCATAGCGCGTGTGCGGCAGCTGCTCGATCTCCGCGCCGAACCCCGGCAGCAGCATCCCGCGCACCGTCCAACCGCTGCGGTTCAATGCCCGCCCCAGCGGACGCATCTCAGCCGGTGTACCGGGGAAGCCATGCACCAGCAGCGCCAGCCCCGGCTCCCCATCCAACTGAAAGGATTTGTGTTCTTCACCTTGAAAGGCTTGTGTCGGGAACATCATCGCTCATCGTGCGACGGCACATCCAGCGCGTGAATCACATCGAACAGCAGCAGCAGCGCCCCTTGCACAATGATGCCGTGTCCCATCCCGCGCCGGAAAGGACGCGCCGCCTCGCGCCGCGCCAGCCACCAGCCGCCCAGCATGTACAGCACGTCCAAACCGCTGTTGATCCACAACAACCGCCGCAAATTGCGCGATTCTTTGTGCAGCGTCGCCGGGGAATGCGCGTCCGGCTTCAGGGCGCGCTGACGGGTGGCACGTCCGCCGATCAGCGCGATGCCGATATTCACCAGCCCCCACCCGACCGACTGCGAACCCACGCCGCGCTGCCACTCATCGCCGCGCCCCACCAGCATCCCGATGGCGATATTCACCACATTCCACGCGAACAAGCGCCGCGTGAGCTGTTCGTTAAACCCCCAGATTGTCATGATTGACCCTGTTGAGCTGCGAGTCCCGTTCCTGCCGCGAATTCAACCAGTTCCGCGCTGATGCGATGAGATGTTCCGCCCGCGCCCTGCTGGTGACGGAAGCCGCCAGTGTGATCCCCACACCGATCAGCAGGTTCGTCATGAAGAAGAAGATGAATTCCTCGATTGGCAGCCTGCCCAGCAGCAGCAGGTTCAAAGATTGTTCCGGGTTGATCGTCCATGTGCCGGACGTGATCGCCAGCTTATCCGCCGCCGCCAGATACAGCGTCATCGGCACGACTGACAGCAGCACATAGCGCCGGTTCTGCCACAGGATGTCCGCTCCGAACGCCGTTTGAATCATCACCGGCGGCAGCGCCCACACCATCAGCAGCGCCAGATACGTCCCCGGCTGCCAGCCGCTGACGAGCACCAGCACGAAGGCCAGCCAGACCACGAACACGCCGCCCG
>JAFLCH010000425.1 GCA_017303775.1 Anaerolineae bacterium
GGGACGCCGAGCTTCCCGGCGAGCACGCTTGACCGGCAGATCAGCCGGGAAGGCGGGCAGTGGAACGCGCAGACCTCGATGGATTACACGGCGTACTATGAGACGATGCCGGCTGACCGGATTGATCTGGGGCTGCGGTTGGAAGCTGACCGGATGGTGAACGCGATCTTCGACCCGCAGGAAGCGGAGTCGGAGCGGACGGTGATCATCTCGGAGCGGCAGGGGTCGGAGAATTATCCGACGTTCTGGCTGGGCGAGGAAGTGCGGGCGGCGGCGTTCCGTGTGCATGGCTATCATCACGAGATCATCGGCGATGAGACGGACTTGCGGACGATGACGCGGGATGACCTGTACGGGCATTATAAGCGGCATTATGTGCCGAACAACGCGATTGCGGTGGCCGTGGGGGATTTCCAGTCGAGCGCGATGTTGAAGCGGATTGAGGAACTGTACGGCGGGATTCCGTCGGGCGAGAAGCCAGAGCTGTTCGTGCGGCCTGAACCGGCGCAAAACGGCGAGCGGCGGGTGATGGTGGAGCGACCGGGGAACAACCAGTTCATCGAGATCGCTTACCGGGCACCGGCGGCGACGGACGATGACTGGTTCAAGCTGGCGATCCTCAATAGTGTGCTGACCGGGCCGAGCGGCATGGGCGGGGGCGGGATTGATAACAAGACGAGCCGCCTGTACAAGGCGCTGGTGGAAACCGAACTGACCGCTGATGTTGACGGCGGACTGCTGCCGTCGATTGATCCGTACCTGTATGACCTGATGGCAACGGTGCGCGAGGGGCAGACGCTGGAAGCGGTTGAGGCGGCGTTCGATGAACAGATCGAACGGGTGCAGAACGACCTGATTTCGCAGCGGGAGCTGGAAAAAGCACATAAGCAGGCGCGGGCACTGTTCGCTTACAGCACGGAGCGCGTCACCATGCAGGCGTTCTGGCTGGCGTTCGCGGAGAACTTCCACAGTTATGAGTGGTTCGAGCAGTACGTGAAGCGGCTGGAAGCGGTGACGGTAGAGGATGTGCGCGAGGTGGCGCAGAAATACCTGCGCAAGCAGAACCGTACCGTCGGCTGGTTTATCCCGACGACAGGCGCAGACGAGTACGACATGGAGGACGAAGAATGAGCATCAACGGCGTCTCTTTACCGGGGCCGGATAACATCACACGGGTGGAACTGGCGAACGGGATTGTGGTGCTGGTGTATGAGAACTTCGCTGCGCAGTCGGTGGTGATCGCCGGATCGCTGGAGGCGGGCAGCATTTATGAAGCGCGGGAGAAGAACGGGCTGGCGAATTTGACGGCCAGCGCGTTGATGCGCGGGACGAAAACGCGCGACTTCGACACGATTCACTCGGCACTGGAGGATATTGGCGCGGATTTGGACTTCGGCGCGGGGACTCATACGGTGGGATTCAATGGTAAGGCGCTGGCGGAAGATCTGCCGGTGCTAATTGACCTGCTGACGGACGCGCTGCTGGAGCCGACCTTTCCGGCGGTACAGGTGGAACGGCTGCGGGGCGAGATCATGACCGGATTGCAGTACCGGATGCAGGATACCCGCTACCGTGCAGGGCGCGCCTTCCGCGAAAATTTGTATCCGGAGTCGCACCCATACCATTACAGTTCGAGCGGCACGCTGGAGTCGCTACCGCGAATCACACTGGATGATCTGGCGGCGTTCCACCGGCGGCATTATGGGCCGAAGGGGATGCTCATCGCGATTGTGGGCGCGGTGAAGGCTGCGACGGCGGTCGAGATCGTGCGGGAACGGCTGGCGGGATGGACGAACGCCGACCAGCCGGCCAAGGCGGAACTGCCAGCGATTGACGGGCCGAGCGAAATCCAGCAGACGCATGTGCCGATTCCGGGCAAGACACAGTCGGATATTGTGATGGGGGTGTTGGGGCCAGCACGGAAGGCCGATGACTATCGGGCGGCGGTGATGGTGAACAGCATCCTAGGGCAGTTCGGCATGATGGGGCGAATCGGCGACGAAGTGCGGGAGAAGCAAGGGCTGGCGTATTACGCATCGAGCCGGATAGAAGGCGGACGCGGGCCGGGGGCTTGGAGCGTGAGCGCCGGTGTGAACCCGGCGAATGTGCAGCGGGCGATTGACAGCATCGTGCAAGAAATCCGGCGAATCGTCACCGAAGAGGTGAGCGACGAGGACATCAACGACAACAAGTCATTCTTCACCGGACAACTGCCGCTGCAATTGGAAAGCAACGAAGGGCTGGCGGGGTCGATCCTGAGCATGGAGGCATATGAGCTGGGGTTGGATTACCTGCTGCACTATACGGAGCGAACCGAAGCATTGACCAAGCAAGACCTGCTGAAGGCGATCCAGCATTACTGGAATCCGGAGACGTATGTGGTGGCGGTGGCCGGACCGGAAGCACCGTAAACGAGACGAGGACTGGAGGCAGAGAGAACTGCTGCCTCCAGTGTGTCTATGCTGCATGAACCATCTTCCTGAAGCTCAACATAATCGCTATACTCGGAGGGTTTGTACTGCCAGTGCAGACTTATTGGAGTCTTTCATTACCTGCCCGGCGGCAGGTTGGAAGACAGCATTACCATGAAGGCGCAGTGTAACTGTTGATGTCGAAACAAGCTTATACCCCGATTGTTTTTGTAACGTTTGGCCTGCCGGGGGCGGGCAAGACGTATGCCGCAAAATTGTTTGAGCCATTTGGATTTAAGATGCACGACGGGGATGATGACCTGCCGGAGGATATGCGGGAGGCGATCAATACCCA
>JAFLCH010000426.1 GCA_017303775.1 Anaerolineae bacterium
GTCACGCTGGATGTATTGGGGACGACGCTGCAATACATTTTCTATGTTCAGGATAAGCCCGGCGTGCTGCGGAATATCTACCTGAAGGCGGCAGTATTGAATCTTGTGGCGAACCTGATCGCGATCCCGTTGTTCAGTTACAACGGGGCGGGATTAACCACGATGCTAACGTTCGCATTCATCTTTTACTCGCTGTGGCGCAAAACCGAGATGCCGTTCGCGGCGTTATTCGATGTGAGCGCGATGTGGCGCTGCGCGATCGCCAGCGGAATCATGGCGATATGGGTGATGGTGACGATTAACGCAAGCCTAGCGGGATTGGTCATCGCGATTACGGGCGGCGCGTTGATTTATGGGGCGGCTATCGTCACTTTGAAAGTGATCACCTTCGACGAGCTAGTGGCTATCCCACGCGCGATCTTGCGGCGGATGAGGCGCACACAACCGGCTTAATGTACGTCTTCGCGGACGGCGATATGGTCGATGAGTTCGCGCAGGATTTCCTCGATGGTGTATTGGTAGCGCCAGTCGGGATAGTGCTGCTGGAATTTACGCACGTCGCTCACGTACCAGATATGGTCTCCGCTGCGGGCTTGATCGGTGAGGGTGTAATGAAGGTCGTAGCCACCGATTTCACGAATGAGGCGGATGGCCTCTAGCATGGAGACATTGGAGTGACGCGACCCGCCAATGTTGTAGACCTCGGAGACGCGCGGATTCTGGAAGAAGTGCCAGAAAGCGTTCACCAAGTCGCGGCTATGGATATTATCGCGCACCTGCTTGCCCTTGTAACCGTAGATGGTGTAAGACTGGCCGCGAACGGCGCGCAGCGTGAGGAAGGCGAGGAAACCGTGCAATTCCGCACCACTGTGAGCGGGGCCGGTGAGACAACCACCACGAAAGATGCCAGTACGCAGGCCAAAGTAGCGACCATACTCCTGTACCAACACGTCGGCGGCGACTTTGCTGGCGCCGAATAAGCTGTGCTTGGATTGATCGAGGGTCATGTGTTCGTCGATGCCGTGCGCCGCGTAGGGGTGGGCAGGATCAACTTCCCAGCGTTCCGGCTGTTCGACGAGCGGGAGGGTGTTGGGGGTGTCACCGTAGACCTTGTTGGTGCTGGTGAAGATAAAGACGGCTTGCGGGCAATGACGGCGAGCGGCTTCGAGCAGGTTGAGGGTGCCATTGGCGTTGATGGTGAAATCGGTGAAGGGTTCGCGGGCGGCCCAATCATGGGAGGGTTGAGCGGCTGTATGAACAATGAGGGCGACATCAGCTCCATAACGCTTAAAGAGGGGTTCGATTTGATCGAAGTTGCGAATGTCGAAGTTGAAGTGCTGGTAGCGCGGCAGGTCACGGATGAGCCGTTCGCGATTCCAGGAGGTGCTGGCTTCGCTGCCGAAGAAATAGGCGCGCATATCGTTGTCGATGCCTAGAACATCGTAGCCTTCGGCATGAAAGCGCTTGACGGTTTCACTCCCAATTAGACCGGCGGAACCGGTAACAATTACTATAGCCATATCCATTCTTCCTATCAGACAGGGTGACGCGCCCGGTGAGGCAAGCAGCCTGATCATTCAGTGTTCAAGATTATCGGTGAAACGTGTTAGGCCGGAAGCACCTGCCCTAAGAAAGTCGTCAGATCATCGAGCAGATAGTCGGGTTGGGCGGCAGCGAGTTCATCCTGATTGGTGGCATAACCGGTTTTGACGGCTACGGCTACCGCGCCTAAAGCACGGGCGCAGGCAATATCAGCCAGCGTATCGCCGACGATGACCACTTGATGCGGCTGGATGGGGCGGCCTAGATGGGCGGAAGCGCGTTCGAGAGCGATGAAGGGCAAGTGGTTGCGATCCGGCGCTTCGCTGCCATAGGCGGCGATGGGAAACCAAGATGGGTCATAGCCAGCAGCACGCAATTTGATGGGCGCGGTGGTGGATACGTTACCGGTGAGGATGCCCTGAAGCAGGTGATCACGACGCCGAAGTTCAGCGATGACGTCATGCGCGCCGGGGCACGGCTCGACCGGATAGTCGTTGATGACGGCAGCGAGGTGACGGGCGGCGGCATCCTCGTAGGAGGGCATGAGGCGGGTGATGTCGTCGCCGGTGAAGCCGTGCGGCGGGAGCAGGTCGAGCAAGGTGCGCCAGTCGGTCTTGCCACCGAAGTGATGGGTGTCGATGCCGGCTTCGGTCTTAAAGACTTCGAGCATGGCGAGACGGGTGGAGGCACGACCAGAGCCATGCGGCCAAAGGAGTGTGCCATCAATATCCCAGAGAATCAGTTGAACGTCTGTCAAAATGCCGGGCAAAACGAGCAATCCTTTACAGCGCCATTCATCCAAGAACGGCCATCATTTTACGGAGTGGCTCTATTTTGCCTGAACACGCTTGCCCATGTAAATATCGGGCTTGCCGTGACCGTTCGCATCGGGCATGACACCGATGATGGTATAGCCACATTTTTGATAAAACTCGTAGGGATGACCCTGTAAATTGCGGATGGAGGCGATCTTCTGCGGCAGGTCTTCGTAGAGATCGACGTTAGAGAGGGTGGTCATGCCGGTGACATCATCGGTGCCAAGCATGATGGTGAGGCCACCACGCAAACGAACCTGTTCTTCGAGGTCGGCAATGAGGGCACGGCCAATGCCCTGCCCTTGCAGCGAGGGGCGGACAACGATGGGGTGCAGTTCCCAGACGTTGCCTTCGTATTCAGGGAGGCCGCCGACCCAACCGAGCAA
>JAFLCH010000427.1 GCA_017303775.1 Anaerolineae bacterium
GAAGAATATCTACGGCTGGAACGCAAAAGCGAAGAGCGACACGAATATCTCAAGGGTGAAGTCTTCGCGATGAGCGGGGCGAGTGAGAGTCATAACATTGTGGTCGGAAGCACTTATGCAGCGCTTTATATTCAATTACGAAAGAAGCCTTGTCAGATATATCCGAGCGATATGCGACTTAAGGTTAGCAACACAGGTTTATATACCTATCCCGATATTAGTATCGTGTGTGGTCAAGCTGCATTTGAGGACGATGTGTTTGATACCCTATTGAATCCGACCGTCATTATAGAGGTGCTATCTCCCTCAACTGAGCAGTATGATCGTGGACGAAAATTTCAGCATTATCGAACACTGACATCTTTGCAGGAGTATATCCTCATCGCTCAAGATAGCGTTCAAATTGAACACTTCGCACGACAGGGTGATCAGTGGGTACTAAAAGATGCTAACAAGCTGGATGATGTGCTCACACTTGCATCTATTGATTGCACGCTGGCGGTTATGGATGTTTATGAAAAGGTGAATTTTGACTAACCCTAAGGATTCAACGACATGAAGGCTGCGGTGATTACGGGACATGGTGGGTTGGACGTGGTTCAGGTGGTGCATGATCTCGCGGTACCAGAGCCGGGGCCGGGGGAAGTGCGCGTTCAGATGAAAGCGGTGGCGCTGAACCGGCTCGATCTGTGGGTGCGGGAGGGCTGGCCGGGACTGCGGCTGACGATGCCCCACGTGACCTGTGCGGACGGGGCGGGCGTGGTGGACGCGGTAGGCGCAGGGGTACAGCAGTTCAAGGCAGGTGACCGGGTGTGTGTTGACCCGTCGATTGTTGAGCCGGACAGCCCTGCCCTGATGACCGGATTGGAGAACCAGTCGCGGATTCACATTCTGGGTGAATCGACGGCGGGGATCGGGGCAGAATACGCAGTACTCCCGCAGCGCAACCTGTTGAAGATGCCGGACGAAGCCGGTTACAAGGAGGCCGCCGCAGCCGGACTGGTATACGTGACCGCGTGGCACTCGCTGATGACACGGGGCGGGCTGCGGGCAGGTGAAACGGTGCTGGTGGTAGGGGCAGGCGGCGGGGTGAACAGCGCGAGCATTCAGATCGCCAAGCTGGCCGGAGCGACGGTTTACGTGGTAGGGAGCAACGCAGTGAAGTGTGCAGAGGCACAAGCCTTGGGCGCTGATGTAACGATCAACCGGGAAGAAACGCCCGATTGGTCGAAAGCGGTCTACCAGCTCACCGGCAAACAGGGTGTGGATGTGGTGGTGGATAACGTGGGGGCGGCGACGTTCATGAGCAGTGTGCGCTGCGCCCGCATCGGTGGGCGGATACTGGTGGTGGGCAACACGAGCGGGCCGTTCGTGAATATGGATTTGCGGCTGGTGTTCGCGCGGCAGGTGAGCATCATCGGGAGCACGATGGGACCGCACCAAGATTACGTGAAGGTGATGAAGCTGGTGTTCGAGGGGCGGTTGAAGCCGGTGATCGGAGCGGTGCTGCCGCTGGAGGAAATCCGTAAGGGGATGGAAATGCTGACAAACTTCGAGGTCTTCGGCAAGATCGTACTCGAAGTTTAAGCCATGGAATTTCTGGCTTCCATCCTGACGACAATCGCTGACCAACTGCAAATTCCAGCCGTGAATAAGACGGCAGCGCTGCCGGGGGTACGGGATGTATACCGGCTGACGATCCGCTACCACGACCGGCGGGCGCATGATTCGGTGGCGACGTTGATCCGGCGCGGGAGCGATGGAGCGCGGCTGGAGGTGGTGTATCAGGGGTTGTTCGAGCATAAGGCGATGCACTTCCCTGTGACACAGAAGGCTTACGAAGGTCTGGTGCAAGGGTTCCAGCAGATGCGGTTTGACCACCTGAGCGACCAGCCGAACATCCCGTCGTATGGCGTGGATTTGTGGCTGTGGGAGCGGGCGGCGGGCACGTTTTATAAGAGCGTGATCCTCGCGCCGGAACTGGCGGACGGGACGTACTGGAAGCTGGCGCGGCTGGCGTGGACGTACATCGACGAGGCCGTGCGCGAGATCAAACGGGGGTGAATGGACATCTCAAGCTGCCGCCGGGATTGACGGCGGGAACAGGCGTAGACGGCGCGCGGTTGTGGCGTTTGACAGCGGGAAGACGCTTGTTTGGCGCTTTTGGCTGCGGGAAATACGGTGTTGGCTGCCGCCATGCGGCAATGGCAGCGGGAAGCAGGGGGACTGCCGCCGACAAAGAACGGGCGCATGCGGGAAGCAGGGGAACTGCCGCAGACAAACGCCGCCAATGCCGCCACATCCGCCAAACGATTTTTGGCGGTGGTGACGCGGGTTGGTGGAATGGTGGATTTCATGACAGATCTCGTTCCTCAGAAGCCCGATACGAACAAATGATCGCTTTCAGGATAGCATAAGTTGCAGGCGTTGGGGTGACTCTGCGGTAAGAAAATTCAAACCTAGTGAATGGAAGAGGTGAATGGAAGTTGGCTGATTATATCGAGCGTGAAGTGAAGCTGTACGTGCGTGATCTGGCGGGGATAGAGCAGCGACTGAAGCAGGCGGGCGCGACGTTGAAGGCGGCGCGGGTGTACGAACGGAATGTGCGTTACGAGAACGCGGCGCACAGCCTGACGGAAGCGGGAATTGTGATTCGGCTGCGGCAGGATACGCGAATACGGCTGACGTACAAGGATAAGAAGGTGGTCGAGGATGGGGTCACAAAACGCTTCGAGG
>JAFLCH010000428.1 GCA_017303775.1 Anaerolineae bacterium
CTGAATCACCGGTTTATACGAGCATTTATGCACCGGATTATATGCCACCCCCTTACCGTAAGTGGGACATTCGCACCCTTTGGTTGAACCGACTGCCGAAGATAAACGCCCATCATCAACCGTATTTACCCCTGTATCCAATTGCTTGGAGCGGATTGGATCTTTCGGCGTATGATGTGGTGTTGAGTAACAAGAGCGGGTTTTGTCATGGCTTGCGGCATGGGAAGCAAACGCTGCATATTTGCTACTGCCTCGCCCCCACGCGTTACGTGTGGCAGCTGGATAGTTATACAGCACGGGAAGGCATCGGGAATTCTGTGCGGGCACTGCTGCGGCCTTTAATCGCGCTGCTGAAGCGCTGGGATTATGGCGCGGCGCAGCGGGTTGATCACTTCATCGCGATTTCGACGGACATTCAGCAGCGGATTAAGAAATTTTACAACCGCGATTCGGTCATCATTTACCCGCCAGTTGATACTTCCCGTTTTCAGCCGGTTCCGGCTGACGAGGTTGGAGACTATTATTTAATCGTGTCGCGCTTGATCCCGTATAAGCGGATTGATCTGGCGGTGCAAGCGGCTAACCGGTTGGGATTCCAACTGAAGATTGCTGGAAAGGGACGCGACCTAGACCGGTTGAAGTCGATGGCTGGAGCGAACGTGGAGTTTTTGGGGTACGTTTCGGATAAAAAGCTGCCGGGATTGATGGCGCGCTGCAAGGCGTTCATTTTTCCGGGATTTGAGGATTTTGGGATTGCTCCGGTGCAGGCGCAGGCTGCGGGACGGCCTGTGATCGCGTTCGGGGGTGGTGGCGCCCTGGATACGGTGATCCCCGGTAAGACGGGTGTGTTGTTTGATGAACTGACGGTGGATAGTCTGGTGAAGGTGATGCAGCAGTTTGATGCGTCGGCCTTTGATCCGGCAGAGATCCGCAAGCACGCACTGCGGTTTGACTCCAGCGTGTTCGAGCGCGCGATTACGGAATATGTTGAGCGGGCGTGGGACGCTTTCCAAGCCAAAGAATAGATGTTGAGCGGGCGAAGGTTGAGGATGGCAACATGGAACTCATACTGATCTTGCGGGTGATCTTGCGGCGGTGGTGGCTGGTGGCGATTCCAGTGGTGATCGTGGCCGCGACGGTGGTGCCGGAATTCCTGCGGGAACGGGGTACAACAGCCGGCGGGTTCAATGTGACGCTGCGCTACACAGCGGCTCAGTCGACCTCCAACGTAGCACCGCGCGATGGTGATTACCAAGATGTATGGTTGGCTTCGGAATTGGCGGTGAACGCGCTGACGGATTGGGTGCGGAGCAGCAGCTTCCGTGAAGAGATTGACGCGGTGCTGGGCGGCACGGTTGAGTTAGGCGCGTTGGGGATCGCGGCGGATAACAGCCGGAGCGTAGGCCAGCTTGCGATGAGCTACCCGGCGGCGGCGGAGCTGGAACAGATTACACAGGCTGCGATGCAGGTGATGCAGGAACGGGCGCAGATTTACTTCCCGCAGTTGGGAGGCGAGTCGGCACAGGTTACGTTCCTCGACAGCCCTGCATATGTTCCCGCGCCGCCCGCGCTGGCGAACCGCTTCGCGCCGTTTGTGCGGATCGGGATCGCACTAGTGGCGGGTGTGCTGCTGGCGTTCCTGTGGGAATACCTCGACCCGTTCGTGCGGCGGCGCGAACAGGTGGAGGCGATGGGAGTGACGGTGATGGCGAGCATCCCGCGACAGTGATGGCTGTCAGCCGGTTTGTTCATCCGGATATGGTTCGGCGGTTTCGTCGTAGTGGCCGCGCAACTCGTGGGAGTGGAAGTACCACGCGGCAGCAATGGTGACCGAGCTGAAGACACCCCCCAGCAGTACCCCCACGAGGATGGCTTGCAGGAGAACGTTGCCCTGCGCGAGCGATATGAGTACCATGAGCAGCATGCTGAGGACGACGCCTACGCCTGCTGTAACCCCCGGCGGAAACCAACCCCGACGAATCGAAATATAAATACCAGCGAGTAGAACCGCGAATAAGGCGAATAAGATCAACGCAGGGCCTTGCATGTGTCTGCCTCTCTACAATGTCCGCAAGATCGCCCGGACGGGTGATCCGCAGGCTAGATCGAGCTTGAGCGGAAGCGCCACCAACTCGTAGTCACCATCCGGCACACCACGCAGTTGAAGGGTCTCGATATTTACCATTCTATACCGGTTCAGAGCATGGTGGCATAACAATTCTTTACTATCGAAGGCGTCTACAGAAGGGGAATCTAGTCCTATGAGGACGACGCCCAAGCTGTGCAGCCATTCGATGAGTTCGAGGCTGAGGTAGGGGAATTCGGCGGGCCATTGGTCGTCGGGCAGGTCGCTGACGTGACTGTGGATGAGCAGCCGTTCAGCGCCGGTGAGATCAACATGGGCGAAATCTGAGGGGAGCAATCCGCCGTCGCGGCGGGTGACGGTGACGACTCTGGCACGCCCGATATAGGACGAGAGCGGCATGTTGAGCGGGTGCGCGCCGTCCGGTTCGTAGTGATAGTAGGCGTCGGCGTGGGTGCCGGTGTGGGCGCTGAGGGTGAGGGTCATGAGGTTGACGGAAAAGCCATCAGCGATTTTGAGAGCCGGTGTAACGCGGTAGCTGGTATCCCCCGGCCAGACGTGGAGGGTAGGGGAGACGGTACGGGTGATGTCGTAGATCACGGTGATGTACTCCGATGATTGATGTTCCAATAAAC
>JAFLCH010000429.1 GCA_017303775.1 Anaerolineae bacterium
TCCCACCTACTATACTTGTGCAGTTCATCAGGTCACGCCCTCTCGGCGGACACCAAATCGCTCATTCCCTATACGAGGTCATGACAGTCCGGCTTGCTCCCAGAAAATCAAGGAACAATCCTCCGGCATCGTCACCCAGAAAGATTGTCACCATGAATAACAACCTACCACCCGACACCTCAGTTGCCGATACCGCTCCCTCCAGCGAACCGGCGCGCACCAATTTCATTCGCGAAATCGTCGACGAACACAATCGCACTGGGCGTTTCGCCAACCGCGTTCACACCCGCTTCCCCCCCGAACCCAACGGCTACCTTCACATCGGGCACGCCAAATCCATTTGCTTGAACTTCGGCCTTGCACAGGACTACGGTGGCAAATGTAATCTGCGCTTCGACGACACCAACCCTAGCAAGGAAGAAACCGAATACGTCGAATCCATCATGGAAGATGTACGCTGGTTGGGCTTCGATTGGGAAGATCGTCTCTTCTATGCCTCAGACTATTTCGACCAGCTTTACAACTTTGCCCTCCAGTTGATTAAAGCGGGCAAAGCCTACGTCGATGACCTCACCGCCGATCAAATCCGCGAATACCGTGGCACACTCACTCAACCCGGCAAAGAAAGCCCCTACCGTAATCGAACGGTGGAAGAAAACCTTGCCCTGTTCGAGCGCATGAAGCAGGGTGAATTTCCGGATGGAAGCCGCGTTCTCCGCGCCCGTGTTGATATGACATCTCCCAACATCAATATGCGCGATCCGGTTCTCTACCGCATCATGCACACCGAACATCACCGCACCGGTGACAAATGGTGCATCTATCCCATGTATGACTTCGCCCACGGTCAATCCGACTCCATCGAAGGCATCACCCACTCCATCTGCACCCTCGAATTCGAAGACCACCGTCCGCTCTATGACTGGTTTATCGACCAGCTTGGCATCCATCACCCCCAGCAGATCGAATTCGCCCGCCTCAACCTCACCTACACCGTACTCAGCAAGCGCAAACTAATCCGCCTCGTCAAAGAAGGTCATGTCCGGAGTTGGGATGATCCCCGTATGCCAACCATTTCTGGCTTCCGTCGTCGTGGTTATACCCCCGAATCAATCCGCACCTTCTGCGACATCATCGGCGTCGCCAAAAACAACAGCACTGCGGAAATCGGTCTGCTTGAGTACTGTGTCCGTCAGGATCTGAACAAACGTGCCCCGCGCGTCATGGCTGTGCTCAAGCCCCTCAAGGTCGTCCTCACCAATTACCCCGAAAGTCAGGTCGAAGAACTCGACGCCATCAATAATCCCGAAGACCCTTCCGCCGGCACCCGCAAAGTCCCCTTCTCACGTGTCCTCTACATCGAGCAGGATGACTTCATGGAAGACCCGCCCAAGAAATTCTTCCGCCTTGCGCCCGGTCGTGAAGTGCGCCTCCGTTATGGCTATTTCATCAAGTGTGAGGAAGTGATCAAAGACGCCGACGGAAACATTGTAGAACTTCGCTGCACCTACGATCCGGCCACACGTGGTGGAGATGCACCCGATGGTCGCAAGGTCAAAGCCACCATTCACTGGGTATCCGCCGACCACGCCCTCAACGCCGAAGCGCGTCTCTATACCCACCTCTTCGACCGTGCCAACCCCAATGACGACAGCGAAGGTCGGGACTTCACCAGCTACATCAATCCCAACTCGCTGGAAGTCCTGAGCAGTTGCAAAGTCGAACCCGGTCTCAAACAGGCCACCGCCGGCAGCTTCTATCAATTCGAGCGCTTAGGCTACTTCACGCTCGACAAAGATAGCACCGATTCCAACCTCGTCTTCAACCGCACGGTATCGCTCAAAGACGAATGGGCCAAGTTACAAAAAACGGATCAGCCCGCCTGATCAATAATCCGCCGCCCAATCAAAAAATCCACCGGGACACTCTGCCGGTGGATTTTTAATTCCATTCCTGACCGTTTAAGGCTAGTCGCATTCACCGACTTGCATATAATAATAATCATACAAGAGTGATGAGAATTTATGAGTCAACAACCTCCCCCCTTAAATGGTCGTGATCTTTCTCGCGCCAGTATCGCCGGCATCGGCCTTGCCCTGCTTGGCATCATCCTATTCATCGGCTTATGGGTCGTGTTGGGGCAAGCCGGTTTCCAGCCCGCGCCGCGCCTGTTTACATCGCTTTGCGTCCCGCCTGCCATCATTGCAGCCATCGTCGGTGCATACGTGCTCCTGCGCCGTCCATCAGGCAAACAATAATTGACACACTATGATTTGCCAAACCGATAAGCAATAATCACCGGCGTCCCGCTGGCGGTGCCTGTGTTCTCAAAGCGCACCGTTTCATCCACGCCCAAACGCGGCTCCAATACCGCCTCAATGGTTAGCCCCGCCGCACGTGCCGCCCGCTGATAATCAGCGTACAAATGCGCGTAATGTTCCACAGCATACGTTTTGCCATCTGCGCTTGTAAAAGTTCGTCGCTGCCCGTTCAAGAAGATGAACGGATGAAAATCGCTCACCAGTGCTGTCCCGCCCACCCGCAGCACCCGCGCCATTTCCGCTAAACTGGGGCCAAGTGCCGCCAGATGCCCCAGCGCCAACCCGCACACCACCACATCCACCGAGCCAGTCGCCAATGGAATTGCCTCGGAGCTTGCCACCGCCCGCAGCGGATACCCGTATTGTTGCAGCATGTGTCGGCTGTTAT
>JAFLCH010000043.1 GCA_017303775.1 Anaerolineae bacterium
ATCAGGAACGTTTCAGCCTCCGCGTCATACGCAATCCCGTTCAGCACCTCGCCGGAACCGAGCGCCGCTTGTTCATCCGCCTCCAACAAGTCGCTCGCGTTGATCACACCCGTCACCACCCCGCTGCTGGAATCGATCCGCAAAATATAATCCGTCAGATACACGTTCGCGTAGATCGTGTCACCCACACATTCCAGTTCATTCAACGCGCTCATCGAACGTCCCGTTGCCGTCACGAACTGGTCCAATGCCATCCCTTGCAGCGTCACCGCCCTGCTGCCCACAATCTCGAAGCTCTCCGGGTCGCGCGCCACCAGTGTCGCCGAACCATCGCTCATCCACAGCGCCGTGCCATCGTAGCACAACCCCCAGCCCTCGCCCTCATACGTGTACTCGTCAATCACCTCGAACGTCTCGCGGTCATAAACGAATGCCCGTTCTTCCTTCCATGTGATCTGAATCAGCCGCTCATCCACCAGCGCCAGCCCCTCGGCGAAATACGCCGCGTCCAGCTCCACCTTTTGCAGCACCTCGCCCGTCTCCGCGTCAACCCGCCGCACATCCGATTCGCCGTACTGTCCCGCGCTCTCGTACAACTCGCCCTCGAACAGCAGCAGCCCCTGCGTATACGAATCCGTATCATGCGGGCGGCGCTCAATCACCTCCGGAATCATCACTTCAATCGCCACACCTTCAGATGTCGCGCTAATCTCAGGTTCGGGTGTTGGAGTAGGGGTGATTGCTAGGCTGCTCTGCGTCATCATGAGCAGCCCCGGAATGATCATCAGGACGAGGATAAAGCTGAATCGATAGTGGCGCATGAGGTCATCAACAGCCTGCTGCTAAACGACAAGAACCGCTATTCTAACATAGCTGGCAGCAGAATGCGGAAGGTGCTGCCCTTGTTCGGTACGCTCTCCGCCTTAATCTCCCCGCCATGAACCTCCACGATCTTCTTCGCCAGTGGCAGCCCCAACCCCACGCCGCCTTTTTCCGTCTGCCGCGCCTTATCCGAACGGTAGAATCGGTCAAAGATGTATGGCAGTTCCTCCGCTTGGATTCCAATCCCGTTGTCCTCCACCACCACCTCCAACGTCTTCCCATCATTCCGCTTCACCATCACCCGGATCGCGCTCTCCGCCGGAGAATAATGCAGGGCGTTCGTCAGGATATTCCGTACCGCCTGTCCCAGATACTCATGGTCAGCCAGCACCCACACCGGATTCGGGCAGTGTTCATACTGCACCTTCAACCGCCGTTCCTGTGCCACGCCGGATAACCCCTTGATCACCGTTTCCACCACATAATTCAGATCCACGGCCTCTTTCTCGACATAACTCGCCGGATCATCCAGCCGCGACATCGTGAATAAATCTTCCAACACACGGCTTAAGTGAAAGCTCTGGTCTTCCAACGTCTGAATATGGTGCTGTATCCGCTCATCATCTTCCGGCGACAACCGCCGCAGCAAATACAAACTCGTATACATCGTCGCTAGCGGCGTCCGCAAATCATGTGACGCGTCGGTGATGAACTGCCGCAGCACCAGACTCCGCTCCCGTTCGCTTTCCAACTCGCGCGTCCGCCCTTCGACCAATCGCTGCTCGGTGATGTCCGTCACGATCCCGTCCAGCCGCAGCAGCATTCCCCCCGCGTCCAGCGCCGGAATCATATACACTTCCACCCACCGTATCTCGCCGTCCCGCCGGATAATCCGGTAGCGGTATAAATCCCGCCCCTTGCTCAGCATGTCCTGTAGTTCAGTCTGAAAGCGCGGCAGATCATCCGGATGCACCACCTGAAACCACACATCGGGGTGAGCATAAAAATAATCCGGTGGATACCCGTACAGCTTCTCACATCCCGCCGAAATCAGGTTAACGCTGGAATCCATCCCGTTGATCGAGAAAAACACCCGGTCAAAATTATCCAGAATGTTCTTCAGTTGCTCGCGCATCCGCTTGCTTTCCGTGATGTCCCGCGCCGCGATCACCCGCACCAGTTTGCCGTGGTAGTAGATATTCCGTGAACGGATTTCCGCGTCAACTCGCTGCCCGTTCTTATGCAGCACCACCGTTTCGTAGTACTTAATATCGCCTATCAACGGGCTGAACAACGCCTGAATGGCTTCCCGTGCGTCCGGTGCCACCAGATCAATCGTCCGCATACCGGTGACCTCATCCCGCGTATACCCGGTTATCCGTGTGAAGGCATCATTCACATCTCGGATAATCCCCTGTTCATGAATCACGAGCGCCTCTAAACTCGCCTCCAGCAGCGTCCGGTAGCGCTCCTCGTTCGCCCGCAGCTCCATCGCCTGTTCTTCAATCTGCACCAGATCGCGCCGCCGCAAAGCCCCCACGATGATGATGAACAACGACATCCCCGCCACGAACTCGAACCCGATCCGTACCTCGCTGTAAGTAAGCCCCGCCACAATTCTCGGCAGCATCAACAGCGCCATCACGTTCGCCATCGCCATCCCCAACATCACCCGCCACGACAGCACCAGATTCCCGATCAACAGTAATCCGGCGCTCCAAATAATCGCGTCAGTCAGTTTGCTGGGGTTCATGTGCGCTTGGTAAAGCGTCTGGGCAAAAATCGTCATCTGCACCCCGCCAATCGCACAGATGGCAGCGGCGCGGTAATGGCGGGTTCGGCTGACGAGGTAAGCCGCTGCCAGAATAGCGATATTGATGTTCGTTGTGATGTGAAAAAATGTGTAGCTTTCGATCCCCACAGCCAACCGGATGATGCGGCCGCCAATCAATAAGGCAATCGAAACAATCAGAAGTGAAGAAACCAGTCGTGCCAGCCGCTGCTCATGAAAACTCAAATTACGGGAAGCTTTGGTTAAGTCTTCCCAAACTTGCCGCAGCGCGTCACCCACTTTTTTAGCTTGTACTGGCACAGTACCACATCTACTGTATTAGCTCACCTAATAATTATCTTACTCCTGATTTTGAATTAAGCAACTATGGATATAGTATTAACAACTTTATTTCAGCCGATAGTGTGCCAATCCGGCGGATCATGCCGCAGCCGCCAGCGCCACCCCACCGGATACCCCAACATTTTCGCCACATCTCCCACCACCCGGATCACCGGAATCATCCCCCACACGTACAGCCGGTCACCCCCGCTCAAGCCATTCCCCGCCAGCTTCCCCAACCGCTGGTACGGCTGCCGCAGGTACACATATCCCCCCACCAGCGCCAGCAGCCACAGCGCCGGATGCACCACCGCCCCCAGCAGCGCGATCATCGGTGCCGCCGCCACATACGTCAGGTAGCGCGCGGCATGTCGCTTCCGCCACAAATCCGCCTTTCCATCCCCCCGCGCGTACAAATAATACTGCTTGAAGTAGCTCCGCAGCGTACCTCTGGGTCGGAATGCCACCACCGCCTCGCCTGCGAACGCGAACGGAGTCTTCACCGCCGCCTTCAGCCGCAAATCAAACACCAGATCCTCACAGTAATCCAGCCATTCCGGATACCCCCCCACCGCCGCCCATGCCGCCTTGCGGAACGCCACGCTCCGGCTGGAGGGCAAAAACGTCTCTGCCTGAATTTCATCCGCCAGCGGCAGCACCGTCACGCTCATCGCCAGCTCAAATCGGTTCTGGTAATCGGGCCGGAAGAACCCGCCCACCACCGCGCAGTTCGCGTCGTCCTCCAGCGGCTGAACCAATCGCTCCAGCCACCGCGCGTCCAGCACCACCCCCGCGTCCGTCACCGCGATGATCTCTCCCCGCGCCGCGCCGATCGCTCGGTTGCGCCCCTCGCTGATATTACATCCCGCTTCCACCACCACCCGCAGCGGCAGTTGTCCCGCGTAGCTTTCAAGGATCGCCACCGTATCGTCGCGGCTCCCCCCGTCCACGATCACCACCTCGTCCGGTTGCCTCGTCTGCGCCACCATCGACCGCATCAATCGGTGCAGGCTTTCCCCTTCATTTAAGACCGTTGCGACTAGTGAAATCATCAAACTGTCAATCCACTCACTTGCGACTTTTCAATCGGTTTATCATAATCCACCCATCGCCGATTCAGAAGAGGCCGCATCTCAAAAGGATTGCTCATGGATTTGCCCGCCCACCACTACCTCGACCAGCTCAACCTTCCTTATCGCCGCCTCGCCTTCCCCCCCACCACCGAAAAAGGCGCGGCCAATGTCGCCCACGCCCTCGGTTTTACCGAACGTCAAATGGTCAAAACCCTCGTCTTCGAAGTCGCCGATACCGCCGAGCAGGTGCTCATCATGGTCGGCGGCGATCAATCCGCCCGCTCCGGCCTCCTCAAAAAGGCCATCGGCTCCCGTAACATCCAGATGTCCAAGCCCGAATCCGTCCTCAACCTCACCGGCTATGTCGTCGGCTCCATTCCCCCCTTCCACTGGCAGCCGCCCAACTTCCGCTCCTTCCTCGAAGCCTCCCTCATGCACGAAACCGAACTCGGCGTCGGCGCCGGGCAGTGGGGCGAAGAAATCATCATCACCCCCTCCAACCTCGTCATTGCCTCCCGCGCCCTCGTCGTCCCCCTTGTCGAAGTTGAATCGTAGTCAGATCGGTTGCCGTGCCAGATTAATGGGCTGCCATTTCTGCCGCTAGCAGCTCGGCTTGTGGACTATTAACCTGAACTTCAGGTCGGGTCTTGCCAGCAGCAAACCCCTGTATCAGTAACACAAACCACATCAGTAAGTTGGCGACGAACGGTTGAATCCATGCAAGGACATAGATCGCGCCCAGCAGCGCCACCAATCCCCATACTTGTCCCGGAAAAAACGTTCGATCTCGCCACAACAAGCCAATCGGTAACAACAGCACCAACGAATACAAATCCAGTGTGACCGGATAAATCATCATGGCAAACATCATGCACACCAAAACCGCGTACTCATCAGCAAATCGTCTTTTCAACAACAATATCCCTCCCGTAATCGCGCTAATAGGGAGAGCAGCAATCAGGAAATAGGGGTATAACAAACTCACCCCATGAGTAGTGTCGGCTTCGGTCACTCGCAGTACAGTTGATAAAAGCGATTGCTTAACCCCTTCGGTGAAAAGATAGCTTGGAACATCCACATTCGGATTTTGAAATATATAGCTCATGAAAGGTTCAATCCCAAACGCAACCGCTGTGATCACGGTAACCCCCGCCAGAGTCACGGTTGTCCCTGCCAATGCCTTCCACTGCCGCCGAAGAATGAGATACGGGATGAGAATGAGTGCCGGCAGCTTGATCAAGATACACAGTGCCAGCCAGAAGCCGCCCCAAAACTGCGTTCGTTTCGCGTTGAACAGCATAAAACAGACCAACCACATGATCATGGTTTGTCCGCGCCCAAAGTTAACCCGCAGCGGATGCATCCCAACAATCAACACCAGTACCACCAAACCTACAACCCATCCGGCTTGAGTTTCGCTCAGGAAAAAGTAATCCTTCAACAACAGCCACAACACAAGTCCTGTAGCTGCGATCTGTATCACATACCAGATCACAATTCCTGTGTGCAGTTCGAACCATCCTAGCGGCAGGAAAACCCAGATGGATGGTGGAGGATATTGTGAACCACGGTCAAGTATTTCTACTTTGAAATCATTGTTTTCGGTCATCTGATAGTGTTCCGCCACAAGGTGAAACATGTCAGGAGAATGAAAGTTCTGCCCGTTCGCTGCCACTCGCCCATACAACCATAGTGCCTGAACATCCCATAACGGCGGCTCTGCAATATTGGTAATGATGTGCCGTGCGATAGCTCCGGTGTAATAGACCCCACTCCCGATAACGGCTGCCAGTAGAATATACTGCCACCATTTCCACAAACGGATCTTCTCCGCCTTTAGCAAGAGAACCCCGCTGATGACTCCAGCCACCGTAACCGTCGCCGGCACCCCAATTTCCATGACGCTAATCGTAACAACAATGATGACCAGCACAATCCAGAGAGACTTTCGTAGATGCATGTTGATACACCTCAATAGTTGTCTCTAAAAATTTATCGTAATAATAATGATTTATCCAAATATAAATAAGTAAATTACAGAAAACATATTGTGCCTTGGGCATATTCAAACCAGAATCTAACTTGACAATAAGAACTATTGTGCTAAAATGAGGTATATGAAAAATGACTCTATGACTACTCTAAACGGTGGGTAATCAATGTAGGGACTTCACTGGGAATGATGAAACCTTTGTCAGCGCCGCTCTCGCCTGTATTTTGCCTCCCCTAATGCCTTGGCGTGCAGCGCAAAGCGGCTGCCGGGCACGTGAACGAAGTCTGCGAGTGACCTAACGAGCGCGGGTGGGGGTGCCGCCTTTATTGTCGGCGCCGCCGACGACGACGACGACAAACACCCCCCTCGGCGGCAGTCTCAGCGCCTTCCCGCCCATTTATTCCACCACGCCGCCGCCGCTGCTGCTGCAAAAAGAATTGGCAGCAGGATGCCAATGCCACTGCCGCCAATGACGCCAATCAAGCCATTTCCCTCTCATCCAATGGCAGCAGCAGCCAACCACCCTGCACCGGCCTCCCTCATTCCCGCCGCATTTCACCGCCACGCCGCCGCCGCCGCCGCCGCCAACCACTCCCTTACCCCGCCGGAAACCGGTCTACATACAATCGCGGATTCCCGCGCAGCACCTCCGTCGGGTCAAGCGGCTCCCCGAACAGAATGCGGTGGCGTCGGCTCTGCTCATTGAAGTAATCCGCGTCGAGGTAAATATCCGGCGCGAACGGAGACATCGTCAGCCCGTCCCGCTTCCCCACATACAGGTATGCATCAGCCTGTGTGATCTGCGAAACCGGTGCGGCCAGCGTCACCCCGCTCGGCGCGCCCATCATCTGGTCAGCCCCACCGCCGCTTGCCGGGTTAATCATGATCGCCGCCGGGAACTTCTGGCACGTCAGCCCTTCCAGCCAGCTCCCCCGCACCACCGCCATCGTCGGTGCAGCCCACGACTCCATCCGCGCTTCAACCGCCGCGTTGCAGTCCTCGTCGCTGAACCCCGTATGCACGATCACCACCCACGTCCGCCCCGGATACGCCTCCTCCACAATCTGCTGCATCAACCGCGTCGGCGCGAATGGAATCGCCAGCGTTTGCCCTTCATCCGGCGTCGGCAGCTCCGGCATCCTTGTCGCCGTCCGGTCCAGATGCGGCCCACCTGTGATCACCAGCCCCCGCAGCCCGCGTTCCAGCACCTGCTCGATCACCACCCCCGCGAAATGAGTCTCCCGTTGCTGTTGTACCGGTAGCAAATCCTCCCGTGTCTCAACCCCGCTCCAATCAATCGGCGGGTCGCCCAGCAGCACTCGGATTTGCTCCGCTTCCGGCAGCCCCCGGTTCACCTCGCGTATCGCTGCGTAAACCTGCCCGTACAGGATTTCCGTTCCCCCCGGTATCCGCCCGATCGCGTCGCTCCAGATCTGCCGCACCTCGCTGTACGGTACATCCTCACCCGCCGCGTAACGATCCGCCACCTCCTGATACAGCGCGTTGCCGTACTCCATCACCACCGCGTCCACCTTCTGCGCGAACTCCGGATGCTGGATCAGCGCCACATAGAACGCCCCCAACTCCTGTATCCCGTGCTGCTCGCCAATCGCCACAATCGGATACGCATCAAACGCCCCCAGCACCCCCTCGATCCCGTCCATAACCGCCGGCTCAGGGGCGGAAAAATCCACCATCTCGCCCGCCGTCGTCGGTGCGGTAAGCCCGGCCAGCAGGATCACAATGACCACAATCTGCTTCATCAAAAACATGCTTGACTCCCATATCATCAAAACGATAAGCCCCAGTCTCCGGCTTACCACAATGGCAGAGTCAAGCCGCCTCTCCATTCCCTCATCAAACACCCATCTTCACCCCTTCCACTGGAATCCCGCCCCATCTCCCCTGTATACTGGCGAGTCCCGTTTGATGAGGCACAGGAGGTTAGGATGGATTTACATCAGCTAAATGAGGAAGGGCGTTCACTCTGGGATCAAAAGGCCGCCTTCTGGGACGCCCTGCACGGCGACGAGGGCAACCGTTTCCACCGCACCTTGATCAGTCCTGCTGTGGAACGCCTGTTAGAACTTCAGCCCGGCCAGCGCATCTTGGACGTCGGCTGTGGCAGTGGTGTGCTGGCGCGCCGTCTCGCCGTCCTCGGTGCGCATGTCACCGCCGTCGACTTCAGCCCCGAACTCATCAAACGCGCGCAGGAGCGCGGGCAGCAAACCGGCCACCCCATCCAATATCAGGTTGTTGATGCCACCGATGAATCCGCTTTGCTCGCCTTAGGGGAAAGTCATTACGACGCGCTGGTCTGTACCATGGCCATCATGGACATCCCCACCGTCGTCCCGCTCTATCGTGCCGCGCGCCGTTTGCTCCGTGCCGCTGGTCGCATGGTCATCGCCACCGCCCATCCCGCCTTCAATTCGGTGAATCCGGTCTTCTTCGCCGAACTCGTGGATGAGTCCGGTACATTGGTGACTCACAAAGGTCTGAAGCTCGAAGCCTATCTCGATGTCCAGCCGCAGAAAGGCAGCGGCGCTCCCGGTGAACCCGCCCCCCACTATTACTTTCACCGCCCGCTGCACCAGCTCTTGGGCGAAGCCTTCCGTGCCGGTCTTGTGCTGGATGCGCTCGAAGAACCCGCTGTCCCTGCTGCTGATGGCGACTCCGGCAAACTGCTCTCATGGTATCAACTGCCACAGTTTCCGCCCGTGCTGGCGTTGCGTCTTCGTTCGCTGAACTACTCGTAGCGTAAAATCTTGGCTACCGTCTCACGAATCGCCACCCGCGCGCTCAACAGGGTAGCCAACCACGCGATTCCCACCGATGCCACCACCAGCCCGATAGTCAGCAGCGTGGCATCACTCGGAATCGGGATCGAAAAGCCGGTGCCAATCGTGGTCAGCAGCGTCACCCCCAGCGAACTGATTCCGATTCCCAGCAGCCCGCCCAACAAACCGATCACCGTGTTTTCCAGCAGCACGACGCGCAGCACGCGCCCTCGTTTCAACCCGATTGCCTTCAAAATACCAATCTGCTGCCGGCGTTCCAGCATCGTCAGCGAAACCGTGTTTGCCATAATCACCGCCGCGGCCAGCAGCGACAAAATCCCCACTACCGTCGGGATCGCCGCGAGCTGGTCGATGAGCCGTTTCAATAGCCCATCAATCAGCGACACATCCACCGCGAACAACAGCGGCACAGCCGTCAGGTTCGTCAAGAACTGGTTCACGTGTTCCGCGTCAACCTGAACGACATTAATCCGGTACGCCGGTTGAACGCCCTCAATATCCGGTGGCAGATAAGCGTTCGCAATCGTGGGTGTGAACCGGCTTGGGCTGCCCACAATGCCCACCACTTCCAGATCAAGCGACCGCCCGTTGATGCGCATCCGTATCGTAGACCCCACCTCGATCCCGATTTGCTCCAACGACTCGAACCCCTGCACCAACCCGTTGATCGCCGACTGCTGCGCCAGCACCACCACCGGCTGTCCTCGGTCAGCTTCCGTCAGGTCACGTCCTGCCAGCAGCGGCCCGCTGTTTAGCTCCGTGTTGGTCGTGTCGCGGGTCATAACGCTCATCGTGAAGGTGCGCTCTTCTTCCTCAAGCATGATGCGTTCGCCGTTCACCCGTATCAACCGCGCTGCGTTCAAGTTCAGCACCGTCGTTGATTCAACGCCTTCCTGCGCGCTCACAGCCAGATTCACATACGGCTGGGCGATCTCTCTGGGCAGTAGTGGCACAATCATCACATTCCCGCCCAACGTCTGCGCGAACTGAAACCGGATCACCTCGCGCGTCCCCAGCCCGAAATAGGTGATGCTGCTCAGCGCGAACATTCCCGCCGTTAGTGCCAGCAGTGTCGTCGCCGTCCGCAGCCTGCGTGTGGAAAGGTTGCGCAGCGCGAGTCGTACATCAACCCGTCCCAGCGTCGGCAAATGCCCCAGCACCCAGACCACCATCCACATAAATCCCGTCAGCAGCGCCAGAATGATGACCGTCGCGAAGACCAGCGCGATACCCGTCAGCGTGGGGTTGGGCGTGTTCACGAACCGATCCGCCACATCCGTTGCCCGTTCCAGCACCGGCCCGATAATCTGTCCTGCGATCACCCCCAGCACCACCGCCACCATCCCGATGGCGAGGATCACCTGTCGTACACTCGCGCTGGGGACGTGGCTCTCGTTGGGGCGCAGCACAATCGCCGGACGCACATTCGCCGCGATCAATACCGGCAGCACCCCGAATACCATCGTCACCACCATCCCCAGTCCGACCCCGAATACAATCGCTTCGGGATGCAGTCGCCACGGGAGCTTCTGTTGCAAGAATGCTTCCCCGTAAGTGTTCACCGCGCCGCTCAAAAGCAGCCCGACCACCACGCCCAGCACACTGCCGATCACACCCAACAGAAAAGCTTCACTCATGAACAGCAGTGAAATCTGCCGCCCCTTCAAACCGAATGTTTTGAGCGCGGCGATTTCCATCGACCGTCGCCCGACCAGCACCAGCATGGTGTTCATAATTCCCACCCCGCCGATGAGCATCGCCCCCAGCCCCATCGTCACGATGAAACGGCTGATTAAATCGGCGATTTCCTGATTGCGCTCCAGCAGCCACGGAGTCGCGCTGACCTCGCGGAACCACATCCGTGACGTTAAATCAGCCGTCGCGCTGGTGATTTCGTCCGCTGTCGCGCCGTCCGGCAGCACGATACCGATCGTGTTCGGGTTCTCGTTCAGCCCCATCGTAGCGGCCTGATTCGCGCTGAAATACGCAAACCCGAAGAACGACGCCAGTATATTGTTGATGCTGGCTTCGGTTTCGGTGGGGATAATTCCGGTGACAGTGAACGGCTGCTCTGTTCCGCTCACTCGCACCTGATCGCCTACCGAAAGCCGCTGCGAATCCGCTAGGTTACGGCTGATAACCACTTCATATCCGCCGCTCAGTAACTGCTCCAGCGGAACGCCCGCCGGTTCAAGCGCCACAATCGGTGCGGCAAGGTCGAAGCTTAGAGGATCAATGAAAAATGAACTGGTGAACTGAGGTTTAGCCGGAACATCGTCGTGCAGCGCCGTGATCTGAATATTGCTGACGAGCGCATAAGCCGAGATACGCCCACCCCGCGCTTCCGCCCAGCGTCGAACGAACTCAACCGTTGAGGGTGGCATCACCGAAGGTTCATCCGCCCCGCGCTGGAAGGTCGCCGCGAACGGGCCGTAGTTAGGCACGCTGCTGACGTTAATATCGCCGTGGTTATACAGGCGTAAATTGCTGACCAGCGAATCGCTGATCGCCAGCCCCAAACTTCGCAGCGCAACCACCGTCGCCACACCTGCCGCGATGCAAAACACGGCGAAAGTTGTCCAGTGACCACTGTTGCGGAGGTTCGTTGCAGCGTGTCGAAGATAAAACATACGCACCATTTAAGAAGCTAACGACCATCAGATCAGCTTCGTATTCTAGCACGGTGCGCGCCATCTTCTCCCGCTTATTCACCTACGTTTCATCTTCCCTTCTGGTCAGGTAGGGCAATCCAGCGCGTTCAGCGAAGCCTCTACCGGCGCGCGGCTTAGCGCTTGCAGCCGTTCTTGTGCTAGCAGGTCATCCGGTTGGCGCAGCAGAATACGGCTGTACCACATGACCGCCTGTTCGGTATCGCCCCCCGCCTCATAACGCTCGCCGATCAGCCGCCACACATCCATATTGGACTGCTCGTAATCATCGAGCACCGCCGCGCTGTCGAGGGCATAAGCCGAGAGCAGAAATTGGCCGTTCTCTGCGCGGAACTGCGCCCAGTTATAAAGTTCTTCCCGCATCTCGCCTACGCTGTCCAGTTGCCGGAACATACAAGCAGCGTCAGCCGTTCTCCCGACCCAAACATACGCCAGCCCTAAGCCCTTGCGTGCCGCCTGATAAGTCGGTTCGGCGGCCAGTGCGGTTTCCAGCAGCGGGATAGCAGACTCAAATTGGGCTTCGTCAACGCTCATGTTACCGAGTCGGCGGCTGGCGTTAGGGTAATCCGGGAGTGCCGCCAGCGCCCGTTCGTACCAACCCCGTGCCGAAGCGATGAGTTGCGCCCGTTCGTCTTCAGGCACGTTCGGGCGTATGAACGTGTCGGCGCGAGTTTCATCCAGCGCGCCGCGATTCGTGAAGTAGGCAGCTCGAATCGGCTGGTTGAACAGGACGAATCCGCCAGCCAGTACGATCACAGCGATAACGCCGATACCCGCCAGCAAACGCCCCCGCCCACCGGACTCAATCCAGCCGTTGAGCACTTCATTATGAATGGCGATGCGTCCACAGATGACCGCCAGCGCGATGCCGAAGAACAGCACCGGCATCACAAAAGGACTTTCCACATACTGCCGTGCGTCACCCATGCCGTGAATTAGGGTCGCCGCCACCCCGATCCATGCCCCATAAAAAGGAGCATCCGGCTGGCTTTCCCGCAGCACACGGTAAATGTACAGGTAGAACATGAGCACGATGAGCACGAAGGCCAGCAGCCCGATAACCCCTTGTCCGACCAGAATCGCCAGCGGCAGGTTGAAGGCATAGGTGACCAGCGGGACGAAGATCATCAGGCTGTAGCGGGCGTAAATCATGGCGAAGGTGCCGCCGGGGCCGATGCCGGTGATGGGATAGTCTCCAGCAAGGTAGAACCCGTTGCGGAAGATCTCCAGACGGCTGTTGAGCGTCTCAACAGCGGAGCGGAAGAAGGGCATCTCCGCCCCCAGCGTGACGACCAGAATGAGCAGCAGGAGGCTGAAACCCACGATGGCGACGACCACCAGCGCCGCTCGTAGCGGCGATAATCGGGTCATGCCCACCACGACGAGGCCGATGAGCAGCGCCAGCGCGATGCCGATCCACCCGCTGCGAGAATAGGTGAGCAGGACGGCGTAGAGTAGGATGACCACACACGCACCCCAAACCAAACGCATCCGGCCTTTCGAGAAGAACAGCAGCACCAGCGCCAGCGGGAGAATCATCTCCAGCAGGGTCGCGACACTGTTTTGATGCAGATGCACGCCCAAATCCGGCAGTAAGGTGGTAAGGCCGGCGAATCGCGCGAGGAACGCCGGCACTTCGGTATAGCCTTGATGCCCGAATTGGGTGATGAAGAATAGGGCGAACAGTGTGCCGAACGCCGCTGCACCCATTGTGAGCAGATAAGCGCCTTGATCGGTGCGTATGGCGAATACCAGCACTGCATAAACCACGATACTGATTACAATGGCGATGACAGTAGGCAAGCTGAGGGAGCGATCATAAGCCGAAAGCATGCTCATGACAGCTGTCCCGGCGAACAGGAGCAGCGCCAGATGCAGGATCATGAGAACAGGGGAAAGGCGTTGAGACATATCCACGCTATCCTTGTTGTGTCTACTCTTGACTTCCCAAGTATAGCCAGAAATACTTGCAAACACTTTTCGAATCGGCTCACGTAATGAAAGTCATGCTTGGAACATCTATTGTGATGTGTGAAAGGATCAGTGTGATATGGCAGACCCGATTGTTTTAACCGGGGAACAACTGGATCAATTGCTTTTGGGGAATAAGCCCCTGCTGATTCTGATTTCCAATGGCGAAGGTTTGCGAGGGGATTTCTCGACGGCCTTCAAGAAAGCCGTGGATGACAACCCTGATATGATTTTCGCCCGTATTGACCCGACCACTTACCCGGAAGTGGCACAGCGTTACGAGGTGGGCAGCAAGCCGGTGCTGTTCGGATGGTGCTGTGGAGCGGAAATTTTCCGCCGCAACCGTCCGTGGGGCACTGATGTCCCGCTGGCCATTGAGATGATGCAGAACGCGGTCAAACAAACTCAGCCTGTCGAAGAACAGGCAATAATGGAGCAACCTGTGAGCAACGAAACCGAAAATAAGCAGTTGATAGTTGAAGACAAGCCCATCGCCGTGACCGATGCAACCTTCGAAGCGGAAGTGCTGAACCACGACAAGCCGGTTCTGATCGACTTCTGGGCCGAGTGGTGCGGGCCGTGTCGTATGGTCGCGCCGACGCTGGAAAAGCTCGCCAAAGAATTCGCCGGCCAGATCCGCATCGCCAAGGTGAATGTGGACGAGAACCCCGGCCTGTCGCAAGCTTTCAAGGTGATGAGCATCCCGACCATTATGCTGGTGAAGGAACGCACGATTGTGTTCAGCCAGCCGGGCGCACTGCCAGAACCCGCTTTCCGCGATTTGATCCAGCAATTGATCGCGCTGGACATGAGCAAGGTGAAGACCCAGCAGCAGCCTGCCCAGTAACCGTTGTTTGAACGGATGCAAAAGGCGCACGACTCTCGTGCGCTTTTTTGCTGCCTAAATTGCGTCAGCCATCCCCGGTATATCGATTTCTTTGATGCTGCTGCCTGCCGAAAGAGAGAGTACACAGCGTACCACCTGTACCAGATCATGTACTGGAATGGCGCCCGGTGCTTGCCTCAAAGCCGCTTCTACGCCCGCCTCATACGGAACTTCCGTCGAGATAGTGCCGGGGTTAATGCAGGTGACGCTGATACTATCCTGCCGCAGATGTTCGCGTAGGCTGTGGGCGACTCCGCGCAGGCCAAACTTGGACGCACCGTAAGCGACTTCCGGTGATGGGTTGTTTTCCAGCCCGTTGATTGAACCGATCAAGATGATTTTGGCGTTAGCAGACTGGCGCAAATTGGGCAAGAGCGCGCTGATGGTGGTGATGGCCGAAGTCAGGTTAACGGTGAGGACACGAACAGTCTCTTCGATAGAGACGCGAGTCAGGTCGTAACGCGAGCTGAAGGCTGATGTCTCCCAGATGCCCGCGTTATAGACGAGTGCATCCAAGCGAGTTTCCCCCAATGCCTGACGAATGTGCTGGGCGGCGTTCAGATCACTGAGATCAGCAGCGATCCAGTGTCGATGGATGCCATCCGCCGCCGATGTGAATGGCTCCCCCCGTGAGACCAACCAGAGCGAATCGCCAGCATCAGCGATGCCCTGATTGAAGGCTGCGCCGAGACCCCGACTTGCGCCGGTGATGAGCATGTTTTTCATGAGTCGAACTCCTCCCGTTAAGTATGCTGGGACTGTATTGTGACACTGCTGAGCGCTGGCGCAACTGTCTTGTGGCCAGCGAGATCATAGTACGAAAGGACAAGCCTTAATGGTCGGGGTAGAATGAGAGTAGATGAAGCAAAAAGGAAATCATATCATGCCGATATTCGAGCGAAATGGCGCGCGTTTACATTATGAATTGGATGGCACTGGCCCGGATGCTGTATACATCCCCGGATTAGGGTCGCACAGCAACGATTTTTTAGCTCAGGCGATGCGCGCCGGCTTGAGCCAACACTACCGCCTGCTAACGGTCGATAATCAAGGCTCCGGCCAGAGCGTAACCCCCGCTGGCGTATCCATAACGGTCAATGATATGGCCGATGACGTGGCCGCCCTCATGGAACATGTCGGTATGCACACGGCGGTAATTCTGGGTATATCAATGGGCGGCATGGTGGCGCTCACGCTGGCCGTGCGCCATTCACAGCGTGTCCAACGCTTGGTTGTAGCCGTAACCTCCGCCTGGAATCAACCTGAACCGAATCGCGCCGCCTTCATTTTGCAGTTGGGGCGCGACCTGCGTGATATGGGACTGCCGCGAAGCATCGTTAACCGCAACAGCGTGCTCACCTTGCTCGGCGAGGAAGTCTTCAGCGAGATGCCATTGTTTATCGACGGCTGGGTGAACGGCCCGCCTGATCCCTTGGAGCAGTCTAGGGCCAATTTTGAGCTGCAAACGGCGGCGCTTCAAGGTTATGATGTCCGCGACCAATTGAAAACGTTGAACATCCCTACGCTGGTCTTAAGCAGTCCCGAAGATTTGCTGGTTCCGCCGCACTTTCAAGACGAAATAGCCGCCCTGATTCCGGGTGCGCAGATCAAACGTTATAACGGCGGACATGTTTTCATGATGTTACCCCAATACACACCCTCTTTTTTGGCGGATGTGCTATCCTTCTGGAATGGATAAGTACTTGTCGGGCAGTTTTGTTCTTACTACAAATGGGGAGTAAATACTGTGTCATTTGATCGCATTGTGAAGCTGCTGCTAGTCTTTGTTCCAGTGGCGCTCTTCCTTGAATTGACGGGCGGTTCGCCGACTGTCATTTTCATTGTGGCTGCCTTGGGGATTATCCCGTTAGCGGATCTCATCGGTGAAGCGACGGAAGAACTGGCACATCATACGGGGCCAAAAATCGGTGGTTTACTGAACGCGACTCTGGGGAATGCAGCCGAACTCATCATCACTATTCTGGCCATTCAAGCCGGATTGTTAGAACTGGTGAAAGCCTCTATCGTAGGCTCGATCATCGGTAACCTGCTGCTGGTCATGGGGCTGGCGCTGCTGTTGGGTGGTTGGAAGAACGGTGTCCAGAAGTTCGACCCCCGCACTTCCGGATTGAACGCCACCTTGCTAATTCTGGGTGTGGTCGCTTTGGTCGTGCCCTCCCTGTTCGATGTCGCCATTCAGGATAACAAGGCAGCAGAATTTGGCCTCAGCGAAGGCGTTGCCATTGTCATGATCGTTCTCTATGGCCTCAGTCTGCTTTACGCTTTCACCCACGCTCATCCCGAAACCGCCGGCGCGGTCACGCGTGAAGCCGCGGTACACGAATCCAAATGGAGCGTGCGCACAGCGCTTATCATTCTGGGCGTGTCCACGCTGGGTATCGTGTTCATGAGCGAGGCGCTGGTTGGTGCGGTCGAACATGTCACTGAGTCGCTCGGCTTGAGCGAATTTTTCATCGGTATCATCATCATCCCGTTGGTCGGCAACATCGCCGAGCATCTAGTCGCGGTGCAGGTCGCCATCAAGAACAAGATGGAACTGAGCATGGCGGTTTCGGTTGGTTCAAGCCTGCAAATCGCCCTCTTTGTTGCCCCTGTACTGGTCTTCATCACATTATTGATGACCGGTGAACCGTTGCTGCTTGTGTTTAGCAGCTTTGAACTGATCGCCATGATCGCGACCGTGCTAGTCGCGGCCTTCATCGCTCTGGACGGCGAGTCGAATTGGCTCGAAGGGGCGATGCTCCTCGCGGTGTATATCATTCTCGCGATTGCCTTCTTCTATCTGCCTTCGGCTGGTGGAACGGTGCCGCATCCCTAATTGTGGCTGTTATATCGTAGCTAAAGGGGGCGTAAGCTCCCTTTTTATTTGGTTTCGTGGCGGAGCATCAACCCGAATGAACCAACACTGAGCAGTTCACCCGGCGACCAGAGGACAGGTACATTAGCCGGGAGTCGTTCGCTAACCCGATAAGTACCGTTGGCACTGTTGAGATCAGTGACGTAGACCTTATCTAACGAAGAAGTGGTCACCAGTAAGTGAATGCGTGAAACCCGTGGGTCTTGCACACGAATCTGAGCAGTATCACTTCGCCCGATGATGAGCCGGCTTTGAAGATGTGGTGCAGGATAGGAACGAGCTAACGCGTCCGGACCAATGACCACGATTTGAAGGTTACTGGGGATAGTCGGTGGGAGCGGTTCGGTAATCCCGTGAGTAAGTTGCGTCTGTTCTTTTAAGAAATCGTCTTCAACACAAATTGGTTGGGTATCTTCTTCGATGGCGAGCCATGTAGGGGATGCGCTGGAAACAGGAGAGGGTGAAATGGTTGTGATTTGTGCAACCGCTTGCTGACAGTCGAGATTACGAAGGATGAAGACCACGCTGGCAGCTAACTGATGGAACTGCCCTTCGCTGATCGTTACCCCATCTTTCCAGCTCATATGGATGTCTCGAATAAGACGCAGATGCTTCCGTCCCGAAGGGCCGAAACGCTCGTCGAAGACATCACTGTAATCGAGCATAATCGAAAGCCAGTTGTGAAGGGTCAGGTGTTCCAGAAGTGAGGCATCATCTGTTAGCCGGACACTACTGTTGCTTTGTGAGGAGGCTTCGACAGTGGCGACAATGCGGCGGAGGTATAGGCGGAAGGGGAATCGAATTCTAAGCGCATTGATGACAGGAAGACCAATGGTCTTTCCTAGCACTTCAAAGATTTCGTCTACCTCTATACCCACATAAGGATTGTGGGCTTTGATCATACCTGTATCCCTCACGGGAACTGTTGTTTTGTACGTGAACTAAAATTGTAACTCAAAATATCGTTATCGACGCTATTCTAGCATACATTTTATTTGTAAAAGAAGTTCGAGAACTGTTACATCACTAAGTCGGAATTGGCGGTCGGTAGTTTAATCCAGAAAATCGAACCGCCCTGTGTTGGACATTCGACACCCACCTCTCCACCCTGTAGTGTGATGAGATGTTTGACAATCCATAAACCCAGACCCGTGCTGGTTTCACCGCCTGTCGGGCGGGCGCTGAGTTTGCCGAATTGTGTAAACAGACGATCCTGATCTTCCGGCAAAATGCCCGGCCCTTCATCGGCAATGCAAATTTGAACCACACCGGCTTCTAGAACGGCCCAAATATGAATTTTGCTGCTCAAGGGGCTGTACTTGATAGCATTGCTGACGAGGTTGCCCAGTGCTTGGCTAAACCGTGCCTGATCTGCACGAACGCGTTCATGGGTTGGCTCGTGCAGGAGTTGAATTCCTTTTTTCTGGGCGTGCGCTGTGTATAGCTTAAGCAAATCAGTAATGACCAATTCAACATCGACTGATGAGAACCTGATATCAATTTCGCTCATATCGACTGCTGCGGTATCCAAAAAATCTTCGATGACGGTTTGCATGGCGTCGAGTGAACTGCTGAGCGTGTCGATCAGCAAACGATGGTCATCGGAAGAAGGGAGAGCCTCGTCGATGAGTTCTGTCACCATCCTGATATTCATCAGCGGGTTTTTCAAATCATGCGAGGCAATACGCAGCAGCCGCTCTTTCATTTGCTGGGCGGCGCGCAAACCTTGAATGGTTTTTTTACGCTCATCCTGAAGCTGTTTCAGTGCCAGTTGTGTTTGGATACGTGCTAAGGTGACCTCTGGATCGATGGGCTTAGTGATGTAGTCATTTGCGCCCAATTCGAGTCCGTGCGCAACATCACGAGCCTCCGCCATCGCGGAAATCAGAATGACGGGGAGATCAGCCGTTTCTGGATTCTGGCGGATTTCACGCAGCACATCCAACCCACTCATGCCCGGCATCATAACATCGAGCAGCAGAACATCGACTTTGACCTCATTCAATGTCGTGAGGGCCATCGAACCATTCGAGGCAGTTATAACTTCAAAATAGCGTTTGAGCATACGCTGTAACAAGATAAGGTTATTAGGTTCGTCGTCAACAGCGAGGATGAGCGGCTGTGGTTCTGGTGTTGTGATCATAAAATTCAATTTGTATGATATGAAGCACCTTAATTATAGGTCAAATTGTCTCTGAGATGACATGAAAATTTAACAATAGGGATACTAAGATAATGAATAATGTAGAGGTGATAAGCGCACTATGGGCGGCATTTGACCGATTCGACTTCGCAGCCGCAGGGCCACTCTTGCATGATTCGTTTGTGTGTGATTGGCCGCAGTCCGGCGAGCGTATTCGTGGGCGAGATAACTTCATCGCGCTGAACCAAAATTACCCCGGTCAATGGCGAATAAAAATTGTGCGATTGCTGGCGTTCGGTGATGAGGTGGTGACCGAATGTGAAGTGAGTGATGAGACAGTTACCAACCGTGCAATTTCGTTCTTCCGCTTGAAAGACGGTCTCATTATTCATATCCGCGAGTTCTGGCCTGATCGTATGGAACCAAAGGCCGATCGTGCCCAATGGGTGGAACAATTGTAGGTTTCGGATGAAATTACCGCATTTCAAGTTGTGGCAGCCGCCATGTTTGCCCGGCTTCGGGTACGAAATCTTTGAAGGACGCAACAAGATTCACTAGTTCATCAAGATCGTGTTGATTGCTGGCGATGCCGACTGAGGCACGAATGGCTCCCACAGGCAGGTTGTTCATGCAGGTAGAGAACTGTCGTATCGTGAATTGGTCGGGGTCAAGCGTAGTAAAGCAGTGATAAGCTTCTTCGGGGAGGTAGTCAAAGGCGAATTCAGCGGCTCCCGGATTACAGAAACAACCTGTTCGGACGGAAATGTTGCGGGCGTTGGCACGTTCTTCGATGACACTCATTTCAATCAAGCGACCATCGGGAGTGGTGATATTGAAGGCAATTGTTCCTCCTCGCATGGTAGTTTCCCGTGGGCCATAGAGCTGGACAAGTGGATGCCCGTTACTGTGGTATAGGTTGAGTATGCCATACAACATATACTCGGTGAGCGTCATAACATGGTGATTGATATTTTCTATACCTACCGAGTTGAGAAAGTCCAGTCCGTTCGGAATGGCAGCGATGCTGAGGTAGTTGAGCGTGCCGTCCTCAAACGCTTCGCCGGAGTTAGCGAGCAGACGGGTATTGTTTTGTGCTGAAACAAAGCGAACGGTACCGCCGCCGAACCATGGACGTTGGAGGCGGTGCATGACTTCCTTGCGGATGATTAGCGCACCTACCCCTGTAGGAAAACCGAACATTTTGTAGAAGGATATGCTTGTGAAATCGGGATGGATAGCACCAAGATCGAGACCGTTGGTAGGGACATAAGCTGCTGCATCAAGGAGTACATCATAACCTTTGCTATGCGCCAGTTCAATCCACTCTAGCGGGTGCTTAACCCCGGAAAAGTTGGATTGTGCTGGGAATGCGAACAGATTTGCGTGGGTACAATCTGCATCCGGTAGTAGCGATTCGATATTCTGAGTGCGGAGGTCGCGGTTGAGAGGTAAATATTTGATTGACGCTCCATGTGATTGAGCAAATTCGCGGATGCCATTCACAGAATTGTGATTATCCGCTGTGAGGAAAAAGTGTGAACTTGCTGACCACGGATAACTTTCGCCAATCAGTTTGAGCGCACCGCTGGCGTTGAGTGTAAAGATGACTTCATATTCGGTCGAATTGGCATTGAAAAATTGGCGAATGCGCTGGCGAGCGGCTTCGACATTGTGAGTGCTGGCGAGTGACGTAGGGTTGTGTGAATGTGGATTACCAAACACTTCTTTGAGGAGCAATTCACTGTGCGCGCGAATCTGAGACTCGGCGTAAAGACCACCCCCGGTGTAATCGAGATAGACATGCTTCGCCGAATCGAGGCGAGTGAATTCGCGGGCGCGTAGATCGTCGAATTGCGG
>JAFLCH010000430.1 GCA_017303775.1 Anaerolineae bacterium
GGTCGGTGCCGCCACGTGACCATCCGGTGACCAGTTGTGGAAGGGGAACACACCCGCCAGCACCGCGAACCCGATGAAGATGAACGGGAACCACAGCTTGGCGAACGTCAGAACATCAACTCCTGCGTATCCGCCGATGTCAAATGCCCCTGCCTCCGCCGCAGCCATCAAATGAGTCATACTGAAGCTGAAAGTGTTCGCATCCGGTTGGATCACGCCCACTGCCTTAGCCGCTTCAAATGCCGCCGCGCCATCCCCCGCGAAGAAGTTACTCGCGGTGAACACCATTGCGATCACACCCACCAACGCCACCACCGAACCGATCAGGATGTACAGCGTGAGCTTCATCGCCGCGTATTCTCGCAGCTTGACCCACCCCCACGTCGCGATCAGCAGATACATCGGAAAAATTGCCAGTTCATAGAAGAAGAACAGCACGAACGTATCAATCGCCACAAATACGCCGTACACACCGGCCACCAGCAGCATGAAGAAGGCCATAAACTCCCGCGTACGGTCATCAATCCGCCACGAGATCAACACGCCCGCCACCGTCACCATACCGGTCAGCAGCACCATCGGCGCGTTCAAACCATCCACGCCGAGATGATAATTAATCCCCAGCGCGCTCACCCACGGGACATTTTCTTCAAACGCCAACCCGCGTTCAAACATCGCCGTTGCCGCGAAATCACCCCCGGCTTCCTCCAACGAGGCGAGGTCAGCCGTCAGCGTCCCAACGTGACTGTTGTAGCCGAAGTAAACCGCTGCCGAAAGCGCCAGCACGATGACTGCCGCTGTGATCGAAATCCCGCGGATCAGGTCGCGCTTCTGTCCATCAATGAACAGCATCACCACCGCTGCAATGATCGGCGTGAAAATGATCACACTCAAAATCGGAAACTGAAATCCACCCATATTCACGTCCTTTTACGAAGTGCTGCCACCTGCCGGGCGGCCTCTCAGACTATCGTTCCCGCACTTCCGTACTGGCACATTCACCTGTGCGCTTGTTCAAACAATCGTCTTAAGTATCCCGTCCAACTACCCGCCCAGAATGCGCGTCACCGTGCTGTTGATGACCGGCAAAATCCAGTTGGGCAGCAAACCCGTAATCAGCATCAGCACCAGCAGTGGTGAAATCGCAATCGCCTCACGCAGTTCGATCTCAAGGTTGTAATCCTTCCAGTGCATATTGAACGGCCCGTGCAGCACCGCCCGAATACCCTTCAGGATATAACCACCCGTGAACAACAACCCGATCATCGACAGGATCGTCAACCACGTGAACACCGACCACGCTCCGCGTACCACAAGAAACTCACCGATGAACCCGTTCAACCCCGGCAGACCGAGGCTTGCCATGCTCGTGAAGATGAAGATCGCCCCATACACCGGAGCCTTCACCCAGAAGCCGCCGTACTGCGTCATATCACGCGTATGCGTCTTGTGATATATCGCGCCAGCGAGGAGGAACATCGCCGCCGAGCTTAACCCGTGGTTGAACATCTGCATCACCGCGCCGTTCGTTGCGATGATCGCGCTCTGCGTGTGTTCGCTCGATGCCTCCGCCCAATTCTGTGCGTAAGCCAGCGCCGCCACTGCCAAACCCATCGCGACGAAACCCATGTGGTTCACCGAGCTGTACGCCACCAACCGCTTGATGTCCGTCTGCCCGAACGCTGCGAACGCCCCCAGCACAATGCTCAACATCGCGAGGAAGGCGAATATTCCAGCCCAGTTGGTCTGGATCGCGCCCAGAATATCAATCGGCGCAATCCACACATCCGGGAAGAACGGGATCACCAACCGCAGGAAACCGTATGCCCCCAGCTTCAGCATCACGCCCGCCAGCAGCATCGAACCCGCCGTCGGCGCTTCACTGTGCGCGTCCGGCAGCCATGTGTGGAACGGCCACACGGGAACCTTGATGCAAAACGCTACGAAGAATCCGAGGAACGACAGCGCCTTCACCGTCTCAATGCCGATGCCGAGGAACGTGCCATTCTCGCCCGTGTATCCCGGCCAAACCGCCGTGATCTGGTTGATGTCAAACGACCCCACCGTCCAGCCAATCAACTGCGTCGCCAACAACAGCCCCAGCGAACCGCCGATGCTGTAGATGAAGAACTTGGTCGAGGCGTACTTCCGGTTCGGGCCGCCCCACTGGTTGATGATAAAGTAAATCGGGACGATGCTCAGCTCATAGAACAGGAAGAAGATCATCAAGTCCAGCGCCATGAACACACCCAGCAGCCCTGTCTGGAAGAACAGCAGCAGCGCCATGTGTACATTCACGCGGTCTTCTATTTCAAAGCTGATCAGAATCGCCAGCGGGGTCAAAATGCCCGTCAGCAGGATCATCGACGCGCTGATGCCGTCAATGCCCAGATGCCACGATGCACCCAGCAGTTCAAACCACGGCACATTCACCACCATCTGGTAGCCTTCAATACTGCGGTCATAATTCGCGAAGACCACAATACTCAGCGCTCCCGTCAGGATCGAAAACGCCAGCGCCGACCACCGCGCCACCTGCTTCCCACCCGGCAAAACCAGCACAATTGCTGCTGCCACCGTTGGCGCAAACAGGAGAAAAGTCAGAACATCTATCACACCGAAAATCTGCATAATTTCAACCTCAGGGTTGCCTTACTGCAAAAGGGGATGTCAAACCATCCCCATCTCAA
>JAFLCH010000431.1 GCA_017303775.1 Anaerolineae bacterium
ACGATTGCTAACGGTGGGGATAACATCGGCGTGTAAATCCCGCTGTTCGCCAGCCACAGCGCCCCCGAAATCGGGGTGATGGTGATGACGTTCGCCGTGATGACGGGTGTGTGGTGCGCGCTGGGGTTTTATCTGGTGCATCATTCGGTGTTGAGCAAGCGGATTCAGCGGCACGGGCATCAGGTGCTACCGTTCGTGCTGATCGTGCTAGGGGTTTATATTCTGGCGGAAGGTTTCCTGTGAGGTAAACGTGATGAAGAAAGGCTCAGTTTTGCAGGAACAGATGGCTTATTACGCGGCTCGTGCAGGTGAGTATGATGAGACGACGCAGCGGGCCGGCGAAGCTGATCCGTTGATGGCGCGGTTAGAAGCTGAACTGAATGCCATCCGGCAGCGGGTTGCGCGCCTAGAGCCAGCGGCGCGGGTGCTGGAGCTGGCCTGTGGCACCGGACAATGGACGGGACTGTTGACGGCGATAGGAGAACAGGTGACGGTAATTGATGGTGCAGCGGAAATGCTGATGATCCACCGGCAGAAGTTGAACAATCCACAGGTGATCTACCAGCAGGCTGATCTTTTCGAGTGGAGTCCATCAGAGGAATACGAACTGGTGTTTTTCGCGTTCTGGCTGTCGCATGTACCACCGGAGCGGCTTGTTCCATTTCTCGATCAGGTTGGAAAAGCGGTATGCGCGGGCGGGAAGTTGGTGATTGTGGATGAGCCGGCAGGCGGGTTGCAGGTTTCGGGGGCAACAGAAGCGATGTATCAATCACGCACGCTCAGTGATGGGCGCAGCTTTCAGATCGTCAAGGTGTACTATGACCCGCATCAGATCGCGGCTGAGTTGAATGCGCGCGGATTTAAGACGGTGGTGAACGGTGGGGGGTGTGTCTTTCAACTGGAAGCCACAAAAAGCGGATTGTGATCGCTGCTGCGATTCTGGTGTTTCGTTAAGACCAATTTGACGGCAAAAGCGATTGAATGGCCTTAAATGGCAGTCCTATAATGGATATGTACCCGACCAGCGCCAGAGTATATTCAATCCCCGACGTTGGCCTTTGCTTCAGCCTGCAACCGGTTCCGCTGAGTGAGAGCGGCGGGTTGTTTGTTAAAAACGAGTAGCTTAACTTTCATGGCAAGTATCGCGCAATCTTCCCCTTCATTGCAGGTTAGTACCCTGTCGGCCTTACGCATACCCCGTTTTCGGCTGTATTTCATCGGCCAGATGATTTCTCTTTCCGGTTCATGGATGCAGATCGTGGCGCAGGGGTGGCTGGTCTTTGACCTGACGAAGAATGAATTGTGGTTGGGGTTGGTGGCGTGCGCTGCCGGACTGCCCAGTTTGCTGCTGTCGCCGCTGGGCGGGGTGATCATTGACCGGATTCCCCGGCGCAAGCTGTTGATGATGACGCAGACCGGCCAGATGATTCTGGCGTTGATTCTGGCGTGGCTGACCTTCACCAACACAGTGCAGGTGTGGCACATCATGGTGCTGGCCTTTTTGCTGGGGGTCACGAACGCGGTGGATGCGCCGTCGCGGCAGGCGATTGTGGCTGATCTGGTGGGGCGGGAACTGCTGGCGAGCGGGATCGCCATGAATTCGCTGATTTTCAACGGGGCGCGGGTGATCGGGCCGGTGGTGGCTGGCATCATTTTGAACCAATTCGGCCCGGCGCTGTGCTTCCTCATTAATGGTTTGAGCTTTGTGGCGGTGCTGTTCATGCTGTGGATTATTCAGATTGAAAATCCGCCGCTTTCGACACAGCCGCTGCACCCGCTGCGCCAGTTGCAGGAAGGGTTGCAATACGCCCGCAGACACCGGACGATTGCGCCGCTGCTGCTGCTGGCGGTGAGCGCGGCATTGTTCACGAATAATATTTCGACGCTGCTGCCAGCGTTCGCGGATGTTGTGCTGCATTCCCCGAAGGAAGGTTATGCGGATGTGAGCACGGCGGTGGGCGTGGGGGCGGTCATCGCGGGGTTGACGCTGGGCGTGCTGGGACGGCGCTTCGGGCGCGGGCGCGTGGTGGCGACGATGGCGGTGTTCGTGGGCATTATGGCGCTGGGCTTCAGTCAGGTGAAAACGATTGAACTGGCGGTGTTTTTTGCCGCGCTGTACGGCTTCGGCATCATCCTCCAATTCGTGCTGGTGAATACGCTGATTCAGAGTGAAGTACCGGATGCATTCCGGGGGCGGGTGTTGAGCCTGTATACGCTGTCGTGGTTCGGCATCGCGCCGTTCGGGTCACTGTTGATGGGCGCGGTTGCCAGCCTCGTGGGTACACCGGTCACGATTGCCTTCGCTTCCATCGTTGGCAGCCTCATCAGCGTGTACGTCCTCATCCACTGGCCGGAAGCGCGCCGTTTGCGTTAGGCCAACCGGCGAGATAGGCTTTGACCACTTGAATAAAGGTCGCTTCCAGATCGCCCCCGCGCTGGAGCATGTGGTTAATTTCCAGCATCACGAATCCGTGTACGAGCGCATAGACCCCGCGCAGCGCCGCTAGCGAGTCCGCTTCACTATACAACTCGGCCATCACCGCTTGAAGCGGCAGCGCTAACGCCAGCAGCTCGGCTTCATCCGGACGCAGCTCAGGCGAACCGTGGGTATAGGCCAGCCGGTAACAGGCGGGGTGCTGGTGGACATAGGCACGGTAGGCCAGCGCCATGTTCAGCATGCG
>JAFLCH010000432.1 GCA_017303775.1 Anaerolineae bacterium
CAACCTGTGTGCGCAGGCGCTTGAGGTGTTCTTTGTGGGTGACGCCGAAACGCTGTTCTTCGTCAATGATGAGCAGCCCCAGATTTTTGAAGATGACATCGTCTTGCAAGAGGCGATGCGTGCCGATGATGATGTCGATTTCTCCGGCGGCGAGCTTGGGTAGGAGGGCGCGCTGTTCTTCTTTGGTGCGGAAGCGCGAGATCATCTCTACTTTGACGGGGAAGTTGGCCAGACGCTGGCTGAAGGTTTCGTAGTGCTGCTGGGCGAGGACGGTGGTGGGTACGAGAAGGGCGACCTGCATGCCGCCCATGACGGATTTGAAAGCGGCACGGAGCGAGACTTCGGTTTTGCCATAGCCGACTTCGCCACAGATGAGGCGATCCATGGGGGTGGAGCGTTCCATATCGGCTTTGACTTCACGGATGGCTCGAAGCTGATCTTCGGTTTCGACGTAGGGGAATGAGGCTTCCAGTTCGTGCTGCCACGGGGTATCCGGGCTGAAGGCATGACCGGGTGTTGCCATGCGACGGGCGTAGAGGTCGAGGAGTTCTTTGGCTTCTTCTTCGACGGCTTTGCGGGCTTGACTGGTGACGCGCGCCCAGTCCGGTTTGCCGAGTTTGCTGAGGGAGGGCGGGCGGTCATCCGGGCCGACGTAACGGGTGAGGCGGTCGGCTTGATGGATGGGCACGAATACCATGTCGGTACCGGCGTATTCGATCATGAGGTATTCGCGTTCGTTGCCTTCGACGGTGCGGCGACGCATGCCGCCGAAACGACCGATGCCGTAATCGACATGGACGACGTAATCGCCGGGTTTGAGATCGGCATAGCTGGATTCGGGGAGGCGGCCTTTGGTGGGCGTTTTGCGGCGGCGAGGTTCGGGGCGATTCCAGCCGAAGATTTCGGCATCGGTGAGAAGGTGCAGCTCGATGCCGGGGAGGCGCATCTTCCAGCCTTCACCTAAGGCGCCATCAACGAGGGCAAGCTGGCCGGGGAGCGGCGGTTCGGTAACGTCTTTGAGGGTGGGGACGTAGGAGTCCTGTTCGCGCCAGAGATCGGCAACACGGGCGGCCTGCTGGGTGACGATGATGACGCTGTCGCCGCCACGCTGGGCGTTGCGCAGGCGTGTGAGGAGCGGTTTTAGCTGGCCACCAAAGCGTTCTTCGGGGGCGAAGAGGGCGCGTATTTGTGATTCGGCGGGTTCAGATTCGTCATCGTCCTCGTAGGCGATGTTGCCGAGATGGACGCTGGTGCGCTGCTCGAATTCTTCGACCAGCGCGTCCCATGTGAGGTATGGGAGGGGGTGGTCGGGGGCGAGCTGGTTGGCGGCGAGGCGTTCTTCACGGGTTTTGATGGCACCTTCTTCGATGCCGGCGATGGTGTCGCGGAGTTCGGCCCAGTCTTCGACAACGATGAGGGCTTCGGCGGGTGCGTAGTCGAGGAGGCTGACCGGTTGGGGGTAGAGGTAGGGGATGTAGTGTTCGAGATAGGGGAACACTACGCCATTGGAAAGGGGTTCGGCGTCTTTCTGCGGGCTGGTGACATCCTCACCGGCTGGTGAGAGGTGGGCGAACCATGAGGCGAGATGGTGGGCGACGGGCGCGGTTTGATCCGGCAGGGCTTCGCGGGCAGGCGGAACGATGAGGCGTTCCAACTTGTGGGCAGAGCGCTGGGTGGAGGGATCGAAGACGCGCAGGCTGTCGATTTCGTCGTCAAAAAAGTCGACACGTACAGGGCTGTCGGCGGCAAGCGGGAAAATATCAACGACACCGCCGCGACGGCTGAAGGTGCCGGGTTCGACGACGACGGGCGCGGGTTCATAACCCATTTTGAGCCACGTGGTCAGCAGGACGTCGAGCAGGTAGCGCTGCCCCGGCTTGATGAGCATGGTGGCTTTGCGGAACTGGTTGACGGGCAGGGTGCGCTGCATGATGGCGCGGGCTGATGTGACGATGATCGGCTGGGGGGCGGCTGGCGCGGATTCCTGTTCATCCGGCGGAACGAGAGCGGCCAAGGCAGCGATGCGGCCCCGTACTACATTTTCGACCCATGGGGCACGTTCGTAAAAGAGAGCGGTGGGTTCGGCAAAGCGGTGAATGGGGCGTTCGCCCATCCAGACGGGAAGTTGTTCGGAGACATTATAGGCACGGTCTACACGGGCGGTGACGTAGATGATGGGGGCTGACCAGTCCTGCGCAAGGGCGGAAAGCAGGAAGGGGCGGGCGGCACGGATCACACCCAAGTCGGGCATAGCGGCGTCTTCGCGCAGTTGATTCAGCAGATCACGGTAGGGGCTGCTACTGCGCAGAAGTTCAAGAAGTCCGGTCAGTTGCATTTGGTGTTCAGGTGTCCTGATGGTAGACGGGAGCCGCCACCGCGGGGGTGGCGACTCGGCATTATAGGCTTCTCCGACCCAAAATGAGAGGGTTTGTTTGGATGGGCTAATTGGCGGCGAGTGAAAGCACGTACTCGACGAGCGCATCTACCTGTTCCGGCTGCAACTGCCCGGCATAGCCTTGATACATGATGCCTGCAAGATAGCCCTCTACCACATAGTCATTGGAATTGAGGATGGACTGGCGGATGTATTCTTCGGCGGTGAGGCCAGCGACACGGGAAGCGGCAACTTCACCGAGGCCG
>JAFLCH010000433.1 GCA_017303775.1 Anaerolineae bacterium
ATCGTCGTTAGCATGACCTATGTCTTGGTCGTGGACGGCGAAGAGGTCGGGCGTGCAGACGAAGACCAACCGCTGGAATACCTGCATGGCGCGGAAAATATTGTCCCCGGTCTGGAAGCCGCATTAGAAGGCAAGAAGATCGGAGACCGGGTTCAGGTCACCGTCGCCCCGGCGGATGCCTACGGTGAATATGATGAAGATGAAGTGGACGAATTCGACCGTGACGAAATCCCCGGTTCCGAGAATCTCGAAGTCGGCATGATCGTCGAAGTGGAAGACGAAGACGGCTACATTTACGAAGGAACAGTCGTCGAGCTGACCGAAGGCAGCGTCATTGTGGATTTCAATCACCCGCTGGCCGGTAAAACCCTGAATTTCGATGTCACGGTTACCGCGCTGCGTGAGGCTGATCCCGAAGAACTCGACCACGGCCACCCGCACTCGCTGGCCGGCATGTTCGAGGACATGGACGAAGAATAATCCAATCCGGAGCGCGGTCAGCCTTTGTTCTCATCAGCCATGCTGGCTGACCGCCCTGTGCTGATTAAACTGCTCATGCCACACTTCATTCTGGCTTCCAGTTCGCCCCGCCGCCGTGAATTGCTGGCAACCCTCAGCATTCCGTTCACTATCCATAAACCCGACATTGACGAATCCCAGCGCGCCGCCGAGCTGCCGCTGGACTATGTGCGCCGCCTGAGCCGCGAAAAAGCGGCGCAGGTTGCCGCACGCTTGGCGGAAAGCGCCATGGTTTTAGCCGCCGATACCGTTGTCATACTCGGTGCCGATACTATGGGGATTGACGAGCAGGGGGTCATTCTCGGCAAACCGGCGCACGCCGATGAGGCGCGGGACATGCTGCGGCAGTTGCGCGGGCGTGTGCATCAAGTCTGCACCGCGCTCACCCTCCTGCCGCTGCATGAAACACGTTCACCCCTTACGCTGCTGACACGCACCAACGTGCTCATGCGCGACTATACCGACGCGGAAATTGAAGCCTATATCGCTACCGGCGATCCCTTTGATAAAGCCGGCAGTTACGCCATCCAGCATCCCACCTTTCAACCCGTCGCGCGGATTGACGGCTGCTACAGCAATGTTGTCGGCCTGCCGATGTGTACACTGCACAACGGCTTATCGCAGCTCGGATGGCCGGATATTCAACCGGTGCCGGTCTGCCAGTGTCAAACACGCTACGCCGGACTCTTGTTTTGAAGCGGGGATGCCGTTTCGGGCATCCCGCCGGTTGAAGCTTACTCGCCGCGCGGATTCGTCACGAAATCAAATCCGTCATAACGCGGGCAGTCTGTCGAAATCGTCAGCGTGTTTCCCGGATAAATCCATTCAGGATTAGCCAGATTGTTCGTCTCGACCAAGCACGCCACCTGCACATCAAAGCGCGCCCCGATTCCATCCAGCGTATCCCCGATTTGCACCACATAGCCGCCGCTGATGCTGCCCCCGCCTTGGCCTTCACCCCCCGCCGCCACTGCCGGGAATTCGCCATACGGTACGGCATCAGGCGGGATGATCAATTCCTGTCCGGGTTGGATGATCGCGCCACCACTCAGCTCATTCGCCAACTGAAGCGAAACCACCGAGATATTCAAGCGCTGGCCGATTGTGTCGAGCGTATCGCCCCGTTCAATAATGTAGGTGATTCCTAATGCGCCGCCACCCCCGCCTTGCCCCAGCGTTCCATCCTGCGCTTGCGCGACCACATCAGCGTTGACGTTCTCGCGGGCATTCACTACAAAGTCAAACCCATCGTAATTCGGGCAGTCAAAGCTGATGAACAGCGTTTGCCCCGGCTTCAGCATACTGCCGCGCGTCAGGTCATTGCTTTCGGCCAAGCAGTTCACCTGCACATCATAAAGCGCGCCAATTTTATCCAGCGAATCGCCCGTGACGACCGTATGATTGGTGTCGCCTTGAGCAAAAATCGTGGCTGTACTGCTCAAAATAAGCACAGCGATAATCAAGACCGATAAGAGGCGGGTTCCAGTAGGCATGATCAATTCACTCCCTATGGATAGTAAGTCTGACCGCATTATAAGGTTATTCGTAATGCCGGGTGAATAGGACTTGAGGGGGTATTTATCCGCGCAGAGGTGATGAATGTCAGCTTCAATAACCGCCTTTATTCCTGAATTAGACTCCTGCCAGAATAAACATTAAGGATATTACAAAGGCTGTGATACCATGAATAGAGATGTTCAGCTTGGTTTGCTAGGAAACAGTGTCGTTGTATCAAGACTCTCTCCTTTTTGCGATTCTCCTTCTGATCGCGACTGCGGTCTCGACGAGTACATCTATTGCCTTGTGGAAACGGCGATCTGTGCGCGGCGCAGGTGGCTTGTTTGCCTTTTCTGCCGGTTCCTCAATCTGGTCGCTCACCTATGCGCTCTATTGGCTTTCTGTCTCGGCGGAGGCTCGTCTCTTCTGGCTGAACATGACCTATTTTGGCGTGGTGATCGTACCTATCGCCTTTCTCTGGTTTGTTTTGGCCTATACCCACCGCGATCGCTGGCTGAACCAGCAGACACTCTTCTGGCTGATTATTGAACCGGCCATCACCCTGATACTCTTGTGGACAGATCCATTTCACGGGTTATTCTTCGCGGGCAAACG
>JAFLCH010000434.1 GCA_017303775.1 Anaerolineae bacterium
ATTGGCATCGAAAATGGATGGTCAGAATATGATGGTCAGTGGTTCGCCGCCACACCCAACGCAGTCGCCGCCATGAACCACATCATCGCCGGGGAAACCACGGTCAGCCTCGCGCCGCTCGTACAAAAGTGGCTCGCATGGTTCTGGCGTTTGCGCCAGTTCTAGTCGAGATCCAGCCAATCAGGCTCGTCGCTCGCCTCCAGCCCCAGAATATCGCTCATCAACACGCCGCCCTCGTTCCGCTTCGGCAGCCGGCTCAGGTAGCGTTCCGTCACCGCCACGTTGGAGTGTCGCAGCAAACGGCTGATCTTTTCAATCGGCGTGCCGGCTTCTTCCAGCGCACCCGCCACCGACCGGCGCAGGTCATGCGGCGCCACATGCCCGATCCCGCTCACCCGCGCCGCCTCGCTCACGATATACCAGATCCCCTCCACGCTCAGCGGCCCCTTGCTCACCCCGCCGCCCTTCCAGATTCGCCGCACCAGCGCCGTCTCCGGGGGTGGCGTCGGCAGCGTCGGCTCCACCGCCAGCCGCCACCGCGTCAGCAGTCGCAACACCGGCGACGGCACATCAATATTTGCCGTCTTTCGCCCCTTACCATGCACCCTCAGCACCACCCGGTTATTCTGAACCGTCAAATCGCCCCACCGCGCGTTCGCCAATTCATCCCGCCGCAGCGCCATCGTACACAGAATCGCCGTGATCAAGTGGTTGCGCAGTTCTTGGTTATCCGAAGTCGCGATTCGCCGCGCCCCCGCGATCAACATTTTGATCTGATACGTCGAAAGCCACCGTCCCGGTCGCTGGCCTTCCTCCGCCTTCGGTGGCGTCACGTTCTTCAGGCTCGCGCTCGTGTAATCATCCAGCAGTTCCGCCTCGGAAAGCAAACTCGCCAGCGTCGTCACCGCCGCCCGCGCCTGCGTAATCCCCTGCTTCCCATGCCCCCGCTGAACCAGTCGCCCCAGCCACGCCCGCAGTTGTGACGCGCTGATCGCCTGTTGCAGCACATCCACCGGCAGCATACTCATCCGCCGGTAGCGCGCCTCGCCCTCCGTCTCCTTCATCCCCGCCACATCCACCAGATACGCGTCAATCCAGCGGAAATACGCCCGCTGCGTGTGTCGGCTGCTCGCGCGTCCCGGCAGTGCCGCCGTGAAGTCAAACGTCAGCGCGCTCGTCGTGCTGATCCGGTTTTCAAATCGGGTTGGGCGTCGTTGCAATGAAGACATCGTCTGCTTTATAAACAACAGCAGGGGTCTTCTGCCCCTGCTTCTTCAACGGACGTTAAGTTCATTCGGCGGGGGGCGGAACCGGCAGGTTCTCCACAGCGGTATCCTTCCAGCGGGCGCCCTCTTCCACCAGCATCACCGGCAGCCCATCTCGGATCGGGTACTTATAACCCGAATCGCTGCTCACCAACCAGCACCCCTTCACCAGTTCCAGCCGTCCGGGGTCAGCGCCGCGATCCTTAAACTGTACCGCGACCGGGCAGCGCAAAAGCGCCAGCAGACTTGGATCTATCGGGGCAGTCGTTTCACTCATCAGGGGAATGTCCTTCGTTACTTAACCTTCTCCCAAACAGTATAAACCGTGCCCCAAACACCGTCAATCTCACCCCTGTTTGCGCCCCCCATCTTCAATGACGCCGAACGACCGCTAACATTCTGCCATGCAGTAGAGCGCTTCTTATATTCTGTGTTTATTTTAGGTTTGTCCACAAACCATTTTCTAACCATACCCCAACCGCCTTAACAATTTTCTTCCCTCAAATTGGTTAGCGACTCAACCCCCAAAAAGTTACCAAATGTTCTTCCAAATGGTCACCCTAACGCACCCCTTTTCGATTACACTGTAATCAGCGTCTGTTCCATCAGCATGACGCGCGCACCTTAACAACCGCATACCGGCGACCACATCAGCACCGCCCCAACCCCTCCGGCAAGGGTCAGAGCTTGGCCTCAGTAGGCCTCTCCCTCTTATAACTGCCTACTGATAACTTGTCCACTTGGCACTAGAATGCCAATGACACTGCCGCCAATGCCGCCAATCCGGCCACTTCCCCCTCACCAGTTGGCAGCAGTAGCCTTTAAGGGGTGAGGTTTCGAGCGTGTCTGCGCCAGTCTCGCCCGTATTTTGCCTCCCCTAATGCTTTGGCGTGCAGCGCAAAGCGGCTGCCGGGCGCGTGAACGCAGTCTGCGAGTGGTAACGAGCGTGGGTGGGGGTGCCGTATTCTTTGTCGGCGACGACGACGACGACGACGACAAACACCCCCCTCGGCGGCAGCATCGCCTTCTTCCCGCCTTCATCGACCACCACGCCGCTGCCGCTGCTGCTGCAAAACAAATCGGCATCCTTATGCCAGCGTCACACCGCCGCCGTCGCCGCCGCCAACCCCTCCCAACCGGTCAGCGTAGGGGAAGCGTAGGAACGTAGAGCAGCCGTGTGCTTCGCATCAGGCTTGCATCGCGCGCACATCAGCTTCGCACCCGCTCACCATCGAGCAGCCACCCCCTCGCCCGCCGTACAGTAGAAGCATCAAACAAAGCGTTCATCTGAACAAGCCACAAGGAGGCTCATGATGCGTAAGGGGATGTTAGTGCTGCTG
>JAFLCH010000435.1 GCA_017303775.1 Anaerolineae bacterium
TTTTTTACTGCGCCCGTATGGACGAGGAAAAATTATGACCATCCGCATTGCTAACGCCCCGGTTAGCTGGGGCATCTATGAATTTAAAGACATCGAACCTAAATATCCTTTTACACGTGTGTTGGATGAAATCGCTGAGACCGGTTACACGGGAATCGAGCTGGGGCCGTGGGGGTATCTGCCGACTGATCCGGCAGTGTTGAAACCGGAATTGGATCAACGCGGGTTACAACTGCTGTCGTCGTACGTGCCTGTTAAGCTGGTGGATGCCAGCGCCCATGCCGAGGGTGAAGCGCACGCGCTGAAGGTGGGCAAGCTGCTGGCGGCTTGTGGCGCGGAGGTGATTGTACTGGCGGATGACAACGGGAATGTACCGGAGTTGTTCGCGCAGTCCGGGCGACGCAAAGGGTCGGCGCTCAGTCCGGCACAATGGGACGTGTTCGCGGCAGGCGTGAACCGCATCGCACGGCGGGTGCATGAAGAAGTGGGGCTGAAGATTGTGTTCCACCACCACTGTGCCGGCTACGTAGAAACACCGGACGAAACCCGTAACTTACTGGAACGCACCGATGCCGATCTGGTGGGGCTGTGCCTTGATACGGGGCATTATCACTACGGCGGCGGGAACGCGCTGGAAGCAGTAAAGACGTATGGTAAGCGTGTGCGCTACCTGCATTTGAAGGACTGCGACCCGAACATCCGCGAGCTGTGTGTGAAGGAAAAGCTGAATTACCGCGAGGCGACACAGGCCGGTGTATTCTGTGAACTGGGGCAAGGTGAGGTGGACTTCCCGGCGATCCTGACCGAGATGGAAGCGTTGGGGTATGACGGTTGGGCAATCGTGGAGCAGGATGTGCTGACGGATGATCTGGACGCGCCCCGCCACAGCGCCCGACGCAACCGGGAATATCTGAAGAAGTTGGGTTACTAGCGCGCGATGGGCATGAAGGATACTTTACGCCGCTGGTATTACAATTTACTGCCGTCGTATCGAGGGAGCGGCGGTTGGGTGACGTACCTCGCACCGGATTGGCGCGAGGTGAAGGTCAAGCTGCCGCTCAACCTATGGACACGCAATTATGTGGGGACGACTTTCTGCGGGAGCATGTACGCGGCGGTTGCCCCTTTTTATATGGCGATGATCGCCATGAATTTGGGATTGGAATATGTGGTGTGGGATAAGACGGTAAGCATTCAATTCAAGAAACCGGGTCAGTCCACGTTATATGCGCACTTCAAGTTGGAAGAAGCGGATTTGAACGCGATCAAGGCGGAGTTGGAGGCCAAGCGTTCAACCGAGCGCACTTACCAGATTGATCTGGTAGACACGGCGGGGGTGGTACACGTCAGCTTTGAAGAAGTGATTTATATACGGCGCAAACGAGCGGAGAAAACAGCCTGATGGATGCGGGTATCGCGCTGGGTTGGATTATCATCATCGGATTCATCGGTGGGATCGTGTATCTGACGTGGCGCGGGATGCGGCACATGCGGCTGCGGCGCGAGATACAAGCGTATCTGGAAGCGCAGGCACACGATGATCCGGGAATGATCCGCTTTTTAGAGTCCGGTAACCGCTTTCGCATCGAGATCATCAACGGAGAGAAAGCAGAAGCTGCTGAGGGGGTGTTCACACTCTCGGAGCAGCATATCAGCATCTACCGCTTCAAGCCGCGGATTGAGGAAGTGATACGATTCGCGCCGGAACAGATACGCTGGTTCGGACGGCCCGAAAAGTATCACTCCGGCAAGAATGAAATCTGGCTGCATGTGGAACGGAAGCGGGATTGGGTGCTGGTGCGGCTGTGGATGTGGGAAGGAACGATGCACAGCTTTGTGCGGACGCTGAAAGGATTGGTTGCGCCGGAACTGGTGACGGCTTACCGCCGCCGCAGACCTTATATTCATTATGGGGTGGTGGAAGCCCGACCTGCCGAACAGGACATTCATGGGGCATGGGCATTGGGTGAAGCGGTGAACCTCTACCTGATGCCGCGTTACCTGCTGGTTTTGCAGGGGGTGACGTTGCAGCGGGTGATGCCGCTGGAGGATGTGCAGCAAATCGGCGCGCTGCGACGGCTAGACGCGCCTCAGGCTGATGGGCTGGTGCGCTTCCGAACACCTGATGGTGAGACGGCGTATGCGATGCGCCCGCACGAAGCCTTCGCGCAAGCACTGGCGGAAGCCGCCAAGCGCACACTGGAAGCGCCGTTAGAGCAGAAACAAAAAGGCAAATATGAGGATTGGGAATGGGAAGAAGATTAACACCCCCCTACCCTGATCGGAATGTCACGAGATTATGCCTCAAAGCAGTCACCGTCTGAAGCTTGACCCGACCACACAGATCAATTATCTGCTGCATCTGCCGGACGCTTATCAGCGTGAACCGCAGCAGCAATGGCCGTTGATTCTGTTCCTGCATGGGAGCGGCGAGCGCGGTGATGTGATAGACACGGTGCGAACGGTTGGACTGCCGAAGCGATTGGAGGTTATGCCGGACTTCCCGTTCATCGTGCTCTCGCCCCAATGTCCGAACGAGGAACGCTGGCCGGAGCAGGCAGACAAGGTGATGCGGTTGGTGG
>JAFLCH010000436.1 GCA_017303775.1 Anaerolineae bacterium
CTTCGCACCCGCTCACCATCGAGCAGCCACCCCCTCGCCCGCCGTACAGTAGAAGCATCAAACAAAGCGTTCATCTGAACAAGCCACAAGGAGGCTCATGATGCGTAAGGGGATGTTAGTGCTGCTGCTGTTGGTCGTTTCGCTCTCGGCGGGGTTGCTCGTCGTACACGGGCAGGAAGAAGTCTTGGATGATGCTTGCCCCTATACGGACGGCGCGTATTTTCAAGCCGGTGTCTTCCCCCGCTATGAGTTCCGCAACCAGCGCCTCATACTGGTCAGTTGGAACACCGGCAGGCTCGTGAGCACGGTGGAAACCTCGCTGCAAACACCGCGCTTCAACGTCATGAACTGGTCGCCGGACTGCCGCTACTTAACCGCCGCGCTCGGCGAATTCGGCGCCACCGAAACAGTCGTTTGGGATGTCATCAACGGGCAGCGCATGGCCGGTTTTGAAGGCGCGGGTCTCCGCTGGAGTCCCGATAGCCAGCAGGCCGTGGTTAGCCAGATAGACGGCCTCCACCTCTGGACGGTCGGCGCCGAATCACCCGTCCAGCTCACGTCGGTACGCGGCGACGACGCCATCATCCGCTGGGACGACGCTCAGGTCTGGGTGCTCCCCTACAGCCTCTATTACTCAGCCGCCGGAGTCACCGCTTTCAGCCGCGCCGACGGCCAGCAGGTCGGCTATTACGACAACCCCGCCGGCCAGAGCAACCAGATTGGCTTCACCTTCGCCGCCGACAAAGTCATCGTCTACACCGTGCGGGCGCAGCAGTCCAGCAGCGCCGGCGTCACCATCTGGAACCGTGACGGTCAGAGCAGCATTCAGGTCGATGCAGGCAGCGAAGCCACCGGCTGGGAAGATCGCATCGCCCTCAGCCCGGACGCCCATTATCTGGCGATTGGTGGCCGCATGCTCCGTGTGTGGGACTTGCAAAACCTGCCCGCCGAACTAAACGACCGCGACCCCGTCAGCTACAGCGGCCCGCAAGCCACCATCCTCCGCCTGCGCTTCATCGACGACAGCACCTTGGAAACCGTGACCGTCAGCGGTTCGGAACAATGGAACGTGCTCACCGGTGAACCAGTAGCGACGGTTGTCAGCCGCTGAACGAAAACTTCAATCGTAATGGGGTCGAGGCGCATCCAATCGGGTGCGCCTTTGTGCTTACGGCGGGAGTGTGCCGATGTTGTAGCCCAGATGGACGAGCGCTCGCTGAGCAGCCTCGCCCACCGTCGTATCGCCTTCAAAGCGCCGTGCGGGGTCACGGCTAACACCGAGGAGCGCCGGGATAGCCCGCGAATCGCCCAACTGCTGCAAAGCGAGGATTGCGCTTCGGCGCACATCAACCGCCTCCGCCTGAACACCCGCCTCGATAGCCTCGAAGCAGTCATGCCCCAAACGGGTGAGCGCGTAAGCCGCCCAGATAGCGAGCTGCAAATTCGGTTGGCGCAGCAGTGGCTTCAGGTAAGGAATAGCCGCCGGATCACCGATTTTACCGAGGGCGTTCGCCGCCGCCCCGCGTACACCGGGGTGCTCATCTTGCAGCGCGTCGATCAGCGGTTCGATAGCCCGTGGGTCGCCAGCCTGCCCCAGCAAATAAGCCACGAACTGCCGGAGCTGCGAATCCTCGCTGCGGAGGAGTCCAATCGCCCCTTCAATATCAGGCGTTCCGGAGGAAGTCGGTTGTGGGTTCATGAGCTGCGGCGCAAAATTTTGTTCAGGGCTGCGGCGGAAATCGGGTCAGTAATCAGGTCGCAGTTCACCAGCACCGCGTCAACGTTCAGCGCTGCGGCCATCTCCGCTTCTTCCAGCGTATCCAGACTTTCAGCCAGCATGATGCGTTGGCTGCTGGGGATAACCGTGCGCAGTTGCTGTATAGGGGTGTTGTTGGGCTGGCCGGTGAGCGGGTTGCGGCTGCTCAGCGCGATGACGTAAGGGCTGAGGCTGAGCGCGTACTCAACTTCCGCCAGCGTGCTCGCCTCCACAACCGCCGTCATGCGGTTGCGCTGCGTAGCCGAAACCAGTGACCGCAGCAGTTGAGGCTCCAGTATGGAAGAACGCAGCAAGAGTGCCGATGCGCCGGCGGCCCGCGCTTCCACCACCTGATATTCATCAATCACGACATCTTCGCTGATCACCGGAACATTCACCTGCCGTACAACATCGACCAGCATGTCGAGGCCGTTGGTGTCCATATAGTTGTCTGTGAACAGGGCAATAGCGTCAACGCCTGCGTCTTCCAACCGTTTAGCCAGTGCCCCCGGTTCTGTCACATCACCCGGATGCGAATCCACTTCCCCCCGAATTTGCCCGATGAGCGTGATGGCAGCCGTGTCGCCACGAATGCCGCTGAGGACAGGCTGAGGGCGTTTTTGCATACTGGCAAGGGCACGCACAGCCTCAATTGGTGTTTGAGCCTTACGAGCCGAAACGTAATGACGTCGTGCGGCCACAATAATTTCGAGGCGCGGGATGAGTTCTCGTGTTGCCATGAATGCTGCTGTCGGCGAACGCACATCTCACGAAGGGAGATCGATGCGTCCGCGAAAGGCATAAACTCCTATCGTTACAAACC
>JAFLCH010000437.1 GCA_017303775.1 Anaerolineae bacterium
TTGTTGACGAGGCGGAGGCGCAGGACTACTTGAGTCGCGCCTTCACCGGGGGGGAAGGGCTGCACGACGCCGCTGCCATTGGAGGCGACGAAGGGGTTCTGGCGGGGCAGTTCGATATTCATGACACGACCGTCGGGTAAGGCTTGCTCGAACACCAGATTGGCGGTGTTGGGGCGATTAGCGGTCGTCCAGCTCACAGGAACCAGCACGGTACGGCTGTTGAGGGCGCTTTGTTCGATGCTGGTATAGGAAGTGGTGAAGCTGGTGATAGTGGCACCGCTTTGGGCCAGTGCAACCCCTGTTGTGAGCCATAAGGCGAAGATGGCCACAAGCAAAAACGGCAGTCGTTTCATGGTGAACTCCCCGAAGTTATACGTAATATGGTTTGTATTATACCCGATTATCGGTTTTACACCGCTGCGGTTGGCTGATGCTAGGCCGACGGTGTGCGTATCCATTGGTACTGTAAAGAAATCCGAGTGTTTATGTGTCCGCCTTTTGGCGGAAATAAGACCAATTTGATGATAGCCTGCTTGACAAAACGTGACCAGCCCGCTATATTTTAGGCAAGTCTAAAAATTATGCGCGGACGTATTAAACAGGATGTTAAGAATGTGGAATACGCCCGCGTTGTGTATCAATAAGGAGCATTGACATTATGCGGCATCGACTTCGATTACTATTCCCTGCCCTGAGCGGATTGGCTGTTCTGGTGGTGCTGGTGCTGGTGAGCGCGTGTTCACCGGCGGCACAGAATAGTCCAGCGACGGAGGAGGGTTCGGCGACGATCAATGTGGTGGCGACGATCGGGATGATCGCGGATGTGGTGAAGACCATCGGCGGTGAGCATGTGAGCGTCACGCAGTTGATGGGGGCGGGGGTTGACCCGCACCTGTACACGGCTACACAGAGCGATGTGACGACCTTGATGGACGCGCAGATGATTTTTTACAGCGGGCTGCACCTCGAAGCGCGGATGGCGGATGTGTTGGAGCAGATCGGGAAAAGCAAACCGGTGATCGCGGTGGGGGAAAGTGTGCCGGAGGAGCGGCGGTTGGTGACTTCGGACGCGGGTACGGTTGACCCGCACATCTGGATGGACGTGAGTTTGTGGGAATTGGTGGCGCGGAAGATCGGAGATGAACTGGCGGCGTTTGACGCGGCTAACGCGGCGGCTTATCAGGCAAACCTTGAGGGCTATGTGGCTGAACTACAGGCACTCGACCAGTATGCGCGTGACCAGATCGCGACCATTCCTGAGGAGCAGCGGGTGCTGGTGACGGCACATGACGCCTTCCACTACTTCAGCCGCGCGTATGGGATTGAGGTGTTCGCGCCGCAGGGAATCACAACGGCAGCAGAGGCCGGTGTGGAAGACATCCGGCGGACGGTGCAGATCATCGTGGAGCGCAATATACCGGCGATTTTCGTGGAGTCGAGTGTGCCGCCGGATATTGTGGACGCGATTGTGGCGGGGGCGGAGGCACAGGGCAAAGTGGTGACGATTGGCGGTTCGTTATTTTCGGACGCGATGGGGCAACCGGGAACACCTGAGGGGACGTATATCGGGATGATCCGGCACAATGTGGATACGATTGTGGCGGCGCTGGCGGGTAACTGAGTGAATAGAGCGTGATGAGGGCAGGATCATGAGGATTGCAAACGCATTACCGATCTCGGTTGAGGATTTGACGGTGGCATACCGGGAAGCACCGGTGTTGTGGGATGTTGATCTGGATGTGCCGGACAGTACGCTGATGGCGATTGTGGGGCCGAACGGGGCGGGCAAGAGCACGCTGATTAAGGCGATTCTGGGCTTGATCGAACCCTCGGCGGGGCGGGTGCTGGTGTATGGCAAACCGTATGCCCAGCAGCGGAGTCTGGTGGCGTATGTGCCGCAGCGGGGGAGCGTGGATTGGGACTTCCCGACGAACGCGCTGGATGTGGTGACGATGGGGCGGTACGGCGCGCTGGGCTGGTTCCGGCGACCGGGTAAAGCCGAGCGTGAGATGGCGATGGACGCGCTGAGAATGGTTGGCATGGAAGGGTATGCCGAGCGGCAGATCAGCCAGCTTTCCGGCGGGCAGCAGCAGCGGGTGTTTCTGGCGCGGGCGCTGGTGCAAAACGCGCAGATCTATTTGATGGACGAACCGTTTCAAGGGGTGGACGCGACCACCGAGCACGCGATCATCAAGGTGTTACAGTCGTTGAAAGAGGCGGGCAAGACGGTGCTGGTGGTGCATCATGATCTGGAGACTGTGCCCGAATATTTTGACCGGGTGTTCATCCTGAATGTGCGGGCGATTGCGGCGGGGCCGGTGGCAACGACATTCACGCCGGAGAATTTGCGCCGCGCTTATGGCGGCAAGATGGAACTGCTGCTGAATGGACGGGAAACGCTATGAATATCCTTGAGTTGATGTTCACGGATTACACCATCCGAACCGTGGCGTTGGGCGCGGCGATCATCGGGTTGGTGAGCGGTGTGTTGAGCACGTATGCGACGCTGCGGAAGCAGAGTTTGATGGG
>JAFLCH010000438.1 GCA_017303775.1 Anaerolineae bacterium
GTTCACGCCGCTGGCTGATGCACCGTGGTTGATGCGTCCGGTGACGTTTGACGGCTGCTGCGCGGTGCGCTGGTGGCACCCGACTGACGCGAACCTGCTGTATGTGATTGATGGTTCACCGGGGCAGCTGGCGTCCATTTTTGAGTGGGATGTGAGCGCGAACGCGATGACGGGGTTGATCGAGTCGGTACCGCCGCGAGTCCTGTCGCCGGATGGTTCGCATGAGATGATCCGCGCGAACGGGCAGGTGAGCATCCGGCGGTTGAGCGACGGGGGGGAATGGATGGTGAATACGGCGGGATTCCCACCGGCCATCAGCCCGGATAACGGGCATCTGCTGTGGCAAGTTCAGTACGGGCAATCGGTGCCGGGGGCGACTCCGCCGGTGGTTGAAATCTGGGTGAGCGGGATTGATGGATCGAACCCGCGACAGGTGCTGGTACGGGAGCGCATTTCGGCCTCGTGGTTGGATGCTGCGCGTTTGTTGATTTCCACGACCAACCGGACGCTGACCACGCTGAGTGTGTTAAATATCACCGATGGTTCGACGTTTGAGTTGGGGACGTGGGACCGGCTGCGCGGGTTGAGCATTGCTCCGGGCGGCGGGCGGATTTTGTTCTACCAGACCTACCAGAGCGACCGGAGTTTGAACAGCGTTTACGTGATGGAGACGCAAGCGGGGGCACAGGCTCAAGCGTTAAGCTGGTTCGGGGGATGGCGCTGGCGCGATTCGGAAAGTGTTTACTATATCCCATTCGATCCGGTGGGCGGTCAGCAGGTGCTGGCGTACTATCACATTCCCAGCGGCGAAACACGGGTGCTGACGGATGCTGCGACGATGCCGTTCACGATCACGAACGGGGATTGGAGCGTTTCACCCGATGGGCGGCGCATCGTTTTCCAGAACGCGCAAGACCGGCGTTTATGGGTGATGGAAGCGGAGCTAGCGGGTTAGGTATCTGGTTTAATCTCGGCTACAATGGGGACGGTCAGCTTGCGCTGGCAAGTGTGTTTTCGTCATCCAGAAAGCTGAGGGTTTTAGTATGCGTTACCGCCGAATGCCTATTGAAGTCGAGTCCCCGGAGCAACTCGGCTACGGCAATATTGAGTGCAATCTGGCCGAAAGTTCGGTCAGCGACGGTTTGTTCAGCCAACTCGGATTGAAGCTTGATGATCTGGTGTTGATGTACGGGGATCATCTAGGGAAGCCGGAACTGCGGGCGATGATCGCGGGGGAAGGGCCGCTGCTGCACGCGGAGGATGTGCTGCTGACGGTGGGGGCAGCGGCGGCGCTGTTTATCGTTTCCACCTCGCTGCTGGAGGCGGGTGACCGCGCGCTGGTGGTGTTCCCGAACTATGCGACTAATATCGAAACGCCGCGCCAGTTGGGGTGCCAGATGGATTACTTCCAACTGTCGTTCGAGGGGGGATTCCGGATTGATGTTGACGCGCTGATCGCACGGATCACGCCGGAGACGAAGTTGGTGAGCGTGACCTGCCCGCATAATCCGACGGGCACGATGATCAGCGAGAATGATTTGCACCGGCTGGTGGAGGCGGTGGAAAACCGAGGCTGCCGGCTGCTGTTCGACGAGACGTACCGCGAGATGAGCTTCGGGACGGCGCTGCCACCGGCGGCTTCGCTGTCGCAGCGGGTGATTAGCGTTTCGTCCCTTTCCAAGACGTATGGGCTGCCGGGGATACGGACGGGGTGGATTTTGTGCCGGGATCGCAGCTTGATGGAGACATTTCTGGCAGCGAAAGAGCAAATTTTTATTTCTAACTCGGTGGTTGATGAAGAAATCGCGTATCAATTTTTGAGCCGGAAGGCGGAACACTTAGAGCGGATTCGGGCGCATATTGATACGAACTTCGGGATTTTGAAAGCGTGGATGGGCGAGCAGACGGATTATGAATGGGTTGAGCCGCAGGGGGGTGTGGTGTGCTTCCCACGGATTAAGCCGGAGTCGGGCGTGGATGTGGAGAAGTTTTACTCGATCTTGAACACGGTTTACAAAACGTGGGTTGGCCCCGGCCACTGGTTCGAGTCTGACCGGCGGCATATGCGGGTGGGGTTTGGATGGCCGACGGCGGACGAACTGACGCGGGGGCTGAACAATATTACACAGGCGCTGCTGGCCGCGAAGGATTAGCGAGAAGGGGGCGGGATGGGGTTTGAGCTGACGACGGCAGACCGGCGGCTGCTGATTTTGATAGCGGCGCTGGTGCTGGTGTTCATCCTGTGGAATATTCCGCAGTTGGATTTCGTGCTGTATCCGTTCCGGCTGTTCGTGACGTATGTGCATGAGGCGGGGCACGGGACGGCGGCACTGCTGACGGGCGGGCGATTCCTCGGATTTGAGATTTTCGCGAACGGCGCGGGACAGGCGATCACGGCGGGTGGAAGCCGGCTGTTGATTCTGCCGGCGGGGTATCTGGGGGCGGCGCTGTTCGGGGCGATTTTGTTTTACCTGAACAACCGGTTTCATTACAGCCGCGCGCTGTCGGTGGTGCTG
>JAFLCH010000439.1 GCA_017303775.1 Anaerolineae bacterium
GCGAGGAAGGATTGGGCTTGAGCGTAACCGGTGGCTGAGGCGTCGGATTCGAGATACTGGTAGATGTCTTCCGGCGGGAGCGGGAGTTGAAGCGGTTGGGTGGCGGCGAGGCGGGTGAAGGGCAGCCACTGAACAGCGCCCCAGAGCAGCATGAGGACGACGACGGCGGCGCGGATGGGCGGGCGGCGGGCGATTTGGGCGAGGCTGATGGCGGCGGTGATGAACAGGAGCGCCAGCGGTACGACGAAAAAGCGCGACTCCTGCACCTGACTGAACCAGAGGGTGGCGGTGGGGCCGATGAGGCAGAGGAGCAGGTAGAACTGGCGGCGGGCGGCCAGCAGAAGCAGGCTGAGCAGCAGGAGCGCGAGGGCAAGCGGGCCGGTGTAGGCGGCGAGGATGCCCAGACTGACGCTGATGTTGGCGAGGATGCGGGCGGGGTCGAACAGGACTTCCAGCGGGCTGTTGCCGCGCTGGGTAAGGGCGAGCGAGACGGAGTTGGTGAAGAAGTCGTGACCGAAGAGGCGCAGGGTGAAGATGAAGGCGGTGATGAGGCCGACGGCGCTGCCTAAAGCGACCCCTAACCAGCGCAACTGCGCGCGCCATGTGAAGTGATGGGGGGCGCGCAGCGTGAGAGCGGCGGCCAGCGGGATGCCGAGATAGGGCAGCACGTTGATCTTGGCGACGACGGCAGCGGCGAGCAGGAGGCCGGTGAGGAGAGCATCGGTGAGGCGCTGACGGCGGGCGAGGCGAGCGGCGGCCCAGACGGCGACCAGCACGACTGAGCCGGAGATGGGATCGGCGAGGGCAAGGCGACCAAAGAACATGTGGTAGCTGCTGAAGAGAAAGAGCAGACCGGTGAAGAGGGCGGCGGGCGTACCCGCGAACAGACGGGCGAGGCCGATCATGGCGGCGAGGCCGGGCAGGAAGGCCAGCACGGTGACGACACGGGCGATCCAGAAGGGGCTGGCCCGGTGGGGTTGAAAGAGCATGAGCCACCAGATTGTGCCCTGCCGACCGAGGGTGGCGTTGGCGAGAGGGCTGACGGTGTAGCCCTGTTCGCTGCCGAAGATGTGCACCAGTTCGTCCACAAAGGGCGGGAAGCTCTGAATGGCGTTGAGGCGGGTGAACCAGACGAGCAGGAGCAGCCCGACGCTGAGCGCCAGCAGGAGGGATGTGGAACGAAGATGCTTGAGGGACATGGACGGCAACCTTCTGCGATTGAGACGACGGCAGGAGTTTAACACAGGTGGGCGGATTTGCGGCGGGGGTTGGGGCAGCCTTTATGGTCAAGGCTTCATGAGCCGTTAAAATAAGGATAACGCACTGTGGTCACTATTCACGGGAGCGTAAACGGCGCAACGGGAAGGATGAGCATGACATCGAAAGTACTGTTGATTATTCTAGACGGCTGCCGCCCGGACGGGCTGCAACAAGCGAACACGCCTCAATTGGATGCCCTGTGGCAGCAGGGGGCGTATACATGGAAGGCGCGCAGCGTGATGCCGAGCGTGACACTGCCCTGCCACAACAGCATGTTCCGGGGGGTGACGCCGCAGAAGCACGGCATCGGCGAGGATAACATCTTCCGCGAATCAGCGCTGGCGTATCCAAGCCTGATTGATGTGGCGGCGCGGGGCAATAAGAGCTGCGCGATGTTTTACAGTTGGGAACAACTGCGCGATCTTGCCGCCCCCGGCAGCCTGAAGCTGAGCTTCTGCCGCGCGGCGGAATACGGGGCGGATAATGATATGCCGGTGGCACAGGTGGCGGCGGCGTATTTGCGCGTCGAACAACCTGATTTTTGCGTGCTGTACCTCGGCGACATCGACATCACCGGCCATCTGTACGGCTGGATGTCGCCGGAGTATATCGCTGCCATCGAGGCGAATGATCGGGCGGTGGGGGTGGTACTGACGGCGCTGGCCGAGTTGGGGGCACTGGAGCGGTACACGATCCTCGTGCAGGCCGATCATGGCGGCCACGGGACGGATCATGGAACGGAGATGGCGGAGGATATGACGATTCCGTGGTTCATCAACGGCCCCGGCATCCGGCGCGGGCATGAACTGCAAGGGGCGGTGAATATGGTGGATACGCCGGCGACGATTGCCCGACTGCTGGGGATTGAAGCACCGGCAGAGTGGGACGGTCAGCCGGTGCTTGAGGCGCTCGAATAGGCGAATCATGAAACGCGCACATCAAACCGATATGCGCGTTTGAGGTCATCAACCTTATACGGCGGCGGATTGAGCGATGCCGGTGATTGCTTCGCTGATCGTCCAGAGGCGCGCCTGTGCCGCTTCGTCATAGGAGGCGGGGGACGAGGGTTTGGCTTTGCACTTCTCGAAGTACTGGCCGGTGATGCCTTCAACTTCGGGCGAACTGGCTAGATAGATGCTGGTCTTAGCGCCGTCTTCAGGTTTGAGGGCGAAGAGGGTGACGATGTTCATGGCAAAACTCATCAAGCCTTTGTTGTTCCTGCCGAAGCCGGTGGTGACGAAACCGGG
>JAFLCH010000044.1 GCA_017303775.1 Anaerolineae bacterium
TCCGTTGGCTCGTAAGCGGGGGGTGCTGAGCAGGATGTTATAGCCGCGCTGGGTACATTCACCTTCGATGCCCTGCAAAATGAGCAAGACCAAGGGGTCGGTGAAGAAGGCTTCATACATATAGGGAAAGACGACAGCGATGATATGCGTTTTGCCTGAGGACAGGCCGCGCGCCGCCAGATTGGGTGTATAGCCGAGTTCGTTAACGGCCTCCATCACCTTAAGACGTGTGGTTTCCGACACATAGGGTGTGTTGGAAAGGACTTTGGAGACGGTGGCGGTGGAAACACCGGCCTTTTGAGCGACATCTTGTAAAGTAGGCATAAATCAACAGTAAGTGTTATGGAAAAAAGCTATAGTTAAGCGCTTAACTATAGGATAATACGGATAAGCCCATCTGTCAAATCGTACTCAGGGTAGGACGTTAAATGGATGCCCACAAGCCCGTTATGTGCTGAACGGGCTTGTGGGATGAGGGATTGGCGGGGTTAGTGAGCGCTGGTCAGGCGCAGGCCTAGGATGCCGCCGACGAGCAGGACAAGCGAAATTAGCTTGAGGAGATCACGCGATTCACCTAAGAGCAACATGCCGAGGATGGCTGTTCCGGCGGCGCCGATCCCCGTCCAGACAGCATAGGCTGTGCCTACGGGCAGAGACTTGAGGGCGTGTGAGAGCAGGAACATGCTCAAGAAGAGTGCGGCGACGAAAATGACGGTGGGGAGGGGTTTGGTGAAGCCCTGTGAGTACTTGAGCATCAAGGCCCAGACGACTTCGAGCAGACCGGCAATGAAAAGGATTAACCACGGCATACTGTGTTCTCCTGTGGCTTAGTGGGGTCGTCCCCTGAGAAACACAGCATACTGCGGGTCGTCCCGGAGCAGCGTCGAGCTATTACTGTCGACCAGTGCATTATAGCGGTTAGGGGACAAGTAAGCTACAGCGGAGGGTTGTAGTAGAGGGTGTGTCAGTTTTGTCTGTTGTCGAAATTCTTAAATTGTGCATAATATGAGGTGTGGTGCTGTAATTGAACGCAACAAACCACGGTTACGTTGAAGAACGTCAGAATAGTAATATCCAACCCGCCCCCGGTTTGGGCGGATGTGACATGGTGCTTAACCAGGTTTTCCGGCTAATGCGGCCGTTTTCATCGTATATCATGTTAGGGAACCGATCTGCGGTGAACATAAGTCCACCCGTGAAGAGGGAGATTCAGATACCGAATACAGCCTATTAGCACAAGGCTGCGGGAAATGATTCTCGATATACCTGCGTAGAGCGCACTGATAAACCGTTCTCAACCGAGCATTATGCCCAGCCGTGGAGCATTCATATGACCACGGCTGTTTGTTTTCCGGGGAGACGATACTTTGGACAAAGGCGTCATCACCGCGCTAGAAGTGCAGAAACGCAATAAAGAACGCGTCAATGTGTTTATTGATGGGGAGTATGCCTTCGGCCTCAGTTTGATGGAAGCGGCCCGACTGAAGAAAGGGCAGGTGCTTTCGGCTGGGGAGATCGCCCGATTGAAGGGCGAGGACGCGGTGGTACAGGCAGTGGAAAGTGCCGCGCACTTTCTGAGTTATCGTCCGCGCAGCTTACAGGAAGTCCGCCGTAATTTGAAAGAGAAAGAATTGCCGCCGGAGGTGACCGAGGCGGCAGTGGAACGGCTGACGGCGCTGGGCTATCTGGACGACGAGGCATTCGCACGCTACTGGGTGCAGAACCGGGCGGAGTTCAAACCATTGAGCCACCGGGCGCTGCGGCAGGAACTGCGACAGAAGGGCATCGCCGACAGCATCATTAACGAGGTGCTGGCGGGGCAAGATGAGCAGGGATTGGCTTATGAAGCGGCACAGGGACAACTGCGCCGGCTGCGGCAGAAGACGCTGCGAGAGTTCAAGACCAAGATGAGCGCCTTTTTACAGCGACGTGGATTTTCATACAGCACCACACAGGATGTGGTCGTGCGGATTATAGAAGAAATGGAGGCCGGCGACCCTGATTACTTCAACCGGGCTATAGATAATGAGGATTAACTATGGAAATAGGGGTATTAGTGCTCGGTCTTTTGATCGGGCTGGCATTGGGGACGGCGATCGGGGTGCTGGGGTTAAATTACTACCAGAACTCCCGTGGCAAGAACCGGGCTGAACTAGCCGAAGCAGAGGCGCGGCGGATCGTCAGCACGGCACAGGGACAGGCAGACGCCACTGTGCGCGAGGCTGATGATAAAGCCAAGTCTATTCTGGAAGAAAGCGAACAGGCCACACTGCGCCGCCGCCGTGAGTTGGATAAGGAAGATGAGCGGCTGCAAAAGCGGCGTGAAGATTTGGATAATCGCTTTGAACGGCTCGAACAACGGGAGCAGAACCTGAATAAGCGCCAGAGCCGGATGGATAAACAACAAAATGATTTACAAAAATTAGAAGAGCAGCGTTTAGCCGAACTGCAACGCATCGCACAGATGACGATTGATGAGGCACGTAAGGAACTGCTGGGATCGGTGGAGCGGGACGCCCGCAGCGATATGGCGCGGATCATCCGGCAGGTGGAAGCGGAAGCCCGTGAAGAGGCTGATAACCGCGCCCGTGATGTGATTTCGCTGGCAGTGCAGCGGTTGGCTTCGGAGCATGTGAGCGAAATCGCGGTGAGTGTTGTGCCGCTGCCGAGCGACGAAATGAAGGGGCGTATCATTGGACGGGCGGGGCGTAATATCCGCGCGTTTGAACTGGCGACCGGCGTTGACGTGGTGGTGGATGATACACCAGAAGCGGTGACGATCAGCAGCTTTGACCCGGTGCGGCGTGAAGTCGCGAAGCGGGCGCTGGCGAAGTTGGTGGTGGATGGGCGTATCCATCCGGCACGAATCGAGAAGCTGGTGGAAGACGCGCAGGTGGAAGTGGAGCAGAGCATCCGCGAGGAAGGTGAACGGGCGGCGTATGAGGCCGGTATTCCCGGTTTGCATCCTGAGGTAATCAAGCTGCTGGGGCGGTTGAAGTTCCGTACCAGTTATGGGCAGAACCAGCACGCGCACTCGATTGAAACCGCACATATCGCGGGGATGATCGCGGCGGAGTTGGGGGCAGATGTGGCGACGGCCAAGGCTGGTGGTTTGCTGCATGACATCGGCAAGGCGATTGACCATGAGGTGGAAGGAACGCACGCGTTGATCGGCGCGGATTTCGCCAAGCGCTACGGCGTGAACGCGAAGGTGGTGAACTGCATCGCCAGCCATCATCATGAGGTGGAGCAGGAATGTGTGGAAGCGTACATCGTGGAAGCGGCGGACGCGATTTCCGGCGCTCGACCGGGAGCACGCCGCGAGAGTATGGAAACCTACATCAAGCGGGTGAAGACGTTGGAAGACATCGCCAACAGCTTCCAAGGTGTTGAGCAGAGCTACGCACTTCAGGCGGGGCGCGAGGTACGCATCATCGTGCGTCCGGATGTGGTGGATGACTTCTCGTCACTGCAACTGGCGCGGGAGATCGCCCGCAAGATTGAAGAGAGCATGCAGTATCCCGGTCAGATCAAGGTGCAGGTGATCCGCGAAACACGCGCGGTGGATTTCGCCAAGTAAGCACCACGACCCTTTAACTGAAAAGAGTCACACCCACTATCGGGTGTGACTCTTTTTGTTTGGGCGAATCCTGACCTTTTCTTGACGCTATTCCGGAATTTCTTAAGCCCATTTTGACGCGAAGTGCTGCACAATGAAATTAGCCATAACAACAGTGCTGATAAACATCACTGTTGAAAATGTACAAAAAATAATGAGATTTTTGTGTAATAACTTGCTAAAATAGCATTATTCCGTATGCTGGGAGTCAGGTTGACACACTGTCCCCAAATTTGCAGGAGGAGGTCAAAAGATATGTTTTCAATCAGCGGCGTTTGGGACGCTAACATGAAGTATCGTATGGTTGGTTTTATCGGTATTTTGTTGATTCTGCTCGTGGCATATCTGGGTGCGCTGGCGAGCGGTGTGACGGTGTTTATCCGGTTCTTCATCTAAAGCTGATATTGATATACAAAACGGGATGATTGACATTCATCATCCCGTTTTCTGTTGGTTGGTCAACGGGGGCATCATGGCGATGCCCCCGTTTGCATTACTGGCAGAGGTTCTCCTCGCAGGGGATGCTGTCACCATCGGGATCGAGGGTGAAGTTACCGGCGGCGAGGCAGGCCTGTGCTTCGGCGCAGGAGGTGAACTGCACGCAGGTGAAGGTGAGTGACGGGCAGGTGACGACGGTTGATCCGGCGGGTGTGGCGGTTTCCAGCGGCAAGAGGGGCGCGCTGGTGGAGACGGGTATCGGATTAACGACGACCTGACCGGTGTTGGGGTCGCGCCCCAGACCGGGGTTGACGACGGGCAAACCGGCGATGTTGGTCACCAGCAGGGCATATTCACTCTGGAGGGGTTGGATGCGATTTTCCTCGGTGTCGCTGATGACGAGCAGGTAGCGACCGGTGGCGGTGATGTTGATGGGGCCGAGGGTGAGGACTTCTTCATCGACCAGATTGCGCCCGACGCCGAGGAAATTGGTGGGGTTGTCGAATGGACTGATGGAGACCAATGACTTGAGGTTGCCGTTGATCTGAAGCAATTCGACACGGATGGCGTCTCCGGCGTTGGCATCGAAGCAGTAGCCGGTGACGAATTTGCGCGGCGTGAGTTTATCGACCACCAGTTGGCCTTTGTTAATGATCTTGAGGATGTCGAACTGGTCGTCGAAGGTGAAGAGGCATTCGTCCGCCTGAAGGTTGAAGGAAGGCAGCAAGGCTGTGAGGCGGGCGCGCAGATCGGCAAACTGGCCGTCGGCGGCTTGAATGGCGTTGAGCGCGCCGATGACGGTGGCTTCGCCGATGATGCCGCTGGGGGGTTGGGGCTGGCGGCAGGCTTCCAACCAGAGATCAATCGCTAAGCGGACGTTGGCCATGGCCGCGTTGAAATCCACCCGCAGCGGTTCGAGGGTGGTGTAGAAGGCGGCGAGAATGGGTTGAGCGATGTTGACATCGGTGGGGCGTGCCGGGAAGTTCTGGCAGGCGGCGCGTTCACCGAGGGCGACTGTCGTCCATGTGCCGCGAATCTGGTCAAGCGATGTTTGGGCGATGTTGACACGATCCAGCATGAACTGAAGGACGCCGATGTAGTTGTCGAGCGTTTCTTCGGACTGGGGCGGGGCTGAAGCAACGATGCCATCAATGGGCAGGTCGTTGATGTTGGCTCCGTTCTGGATTTCGACGTAGCGCGTGACCACCCAGCCGAGCGTTCCCTCGAAGTTGACTTGCAGCCAACCGTTGTTGGCAGTGCGCCCCGTGAGCGGGAAGACGGTGTAACGCAGCGGGTTGGCAAGGATGGGATAGGCGGTGCTTGGGCCTGCTCGAAGGCGGAGGCCGCTCTGGGCGAGGCGTCCGCTGATGGGGCTGGAGGCGTCGCTCGCGCCGGCGCGAGGACTTTCGAAACCGCCATAGGGGATGGTGCGCGGGTCACCGACGGGCAGGGCGGCTACATCACCTGAAAGGACGGTGATGACGGCGACGCCGACCCATGCTTCCTGACCCTGAAAGTCGATGCGCAACCATTGACTATCGGGACTGCGACCGTTGGCGGTGGTGGCATAGCCAGCATTCACCGTTCCGGCGATGTCCGCGCCGAGGGCAGGTGCCATGCGAATGTTGACGTTGTCGCGGTTGACGACGAACTGAACACTGCCCTGCGGAATCGGCTGTGCGACGACCGTGCCGAGCGAAAGACCGAGAATGACTGGCAGAATGACGAGCCAGAAGACCACTTTACGCATAGGTGCTCACTCCTGTTACGATGTGTAGTATAACAGTCTTTGCTTTCTGGCAATAGCAGAAGCGGCTGCAAATTGATGCGGGAGCGCAAGGACTCATGGTCCAAAGTCAACTGCATCAAACCGTATAGTTGAATATAGCGGATTTATCGGGCGGATGGGAAAGCACCGCAGAGGCCATTTCGTGATAGTTTGAGGCTAGGATACGTCGTCCGGCACGAAGGGGACGGGGTTGGTGGGTTTGGTGTCTTCTTCGGTGACCGGCGGGATTTGTTGGAGCAGCGGGAGAGCGGCTGATTTGTTCTCCGGCGGCGGCTGCGCTTCAGTTTTGAGCGGCTGCGGAATGGCTTCCGGCAAGGTTGTGGGCGGGGGTGGGATAAGGGCTTCGACTGGCGGCGCGGGCGTTGGCGCAGGTTCGGACGTTGGAGATGCTAGGGGTGATGGGGTAACGGCTTCGACCTGCGGCGCGGGTTCGGTGGTGACGGTGGTGGGTTGAGCTACAGCATTCGCATTCGCCAGCACTTCGGTGAAGGAAGTAGGCTTGATGGGCGGGGCTTTCAGTGCGAGCTGTGCTTCGAGCGTATTAATTTGTTCGAGGGCTGTGCGGACACTTTTTTGCACCAATTCATGCGGATCTTGCAGAGCGGTGATGAGCGGGGGAACCGCCCAATCGGCTTGATACAACCCTAGAATCATGGCGGCACTACGACGTATCATCCACTTTTCGCTGCGGAGGGCGGCTAGGGGAGTCACTTCCAGCGGGGCGCTTTCCAGCTTGATGAGGGCTTCGGCGGCGGCCAAACGCACACGGGCATCCAACTTTTTGTTGCTAAAGGTGATGATGAGCGCCTCGACGGCCAATTTTTGTTGAATGTCACCCAAGCCCTGCGCGGCACGAACGGCATGTTCGGCGTTGTGGCTGTTGAGGCGGGCGATGAGATCGACGATGCGGCGGGCTTCTCCTTTAGGAGCGGCTTCGTTAGGGTCGGTGGTCTCGAAGAGCGCTTCCATGGCGGTCATGATGGTTTCGCGAACGGTAGGGTCCGTTTCGGACAGGAGGGATTCTTGCAGAGCGGGAATGGCACTGCCTACGCCCATCGCACGAAGGGCAGTGGCTGCACGCTGGCGGAGATCGGGGGTGCCTGATTTGAGGATTTCGATCAGCCCGCGTGTGTTATTCTGGGCCTGCATTCGCCAGATGTCGAAGTTAAAATCCTTCACCGCATCCATCTTTTCGCTAGACCATAATCATGGATTGTAGCATGTATATTGTGCTGCAATTCCTTAGAATGTGGGAAGATAGGTTTGAATCCGGTTAATGTGATGGTCAAGCGGTGGTGGCCGAGCGCCCCAAGAGCGACCAGAGATAACCTTTGCCGGGGGCGAAGATGAAGGCCAGCAGAAACAGGGTGGTCATCGTGAGGACGATGGTGGCACTGGGAGCGATGCTGCTGTGCCACGCGATGTAGATGCCAACGACGGCACTGCCCGCACCGATGGCCGCCGCAAGCAGCATCATGCGATGGAGGCGGCTGGTGAAAAAACGCGCGGTGGCGGCTGGTGTGACGAGCATGGCGGCGACGAGGGCAACGCCGACGACTTGAACCCCGATGACAATGGTGACAGCCAACAGGATTAAGAGGACGATGCGCAGCAGTTCTCCGGGCAGGCGCAGTGTTTGTGCCAGCGTAGGGTCGAACGAGATGACCAGAAATTGTTTGTAGAGCAGAATGATGGTGACGATGATGATGACCGCAGCCAGCGCAATGAGGGCGAGGTCATCGGCGCTGACGGCCAGAATGTTGCCGATGAGGATATGAGTGAGGTCTCTGGCGTAATTCTGGGCTTTGGAGATCAATCCGATGCCGAGGGCGAGCGTGCCGGAAAAGACGATGCCGATGGCCGTATCTTCAGTAAGCCTGCCACCGCGCGTCAGAAACCCGATGACCAGCGCGGACAGCACGGCAGCCCCCAAACCGCCGAGGAGCAGCATTTGACCGCTGCCGCCGGCCAGAAAGCTGACGGCGACTCCGGGCAGGACACTGTGCGCCAGCGCGTCTCCCAAGAAGGCCATCCCCCGCGTGACAACATAAACCCCTACAACCCCACTAACCGTTCCGATGATGATGGCCGCGAGTAAGGCACGCTGCATGAAGACGTAGTTAAGGGGATCGAGGAGAAACTGCTGGAGGGTCATGAGGTGAATCGACAATCTTGCTATTGAAACAGGGTCTCAATCATAAACGGGTGTTTGATTCCGATCAAGATGAACTTGGTGCAAGCGGATACGATGAAAGCGAGGGAATGATGTGGTTTGCATATGTTTAGGATTGGCGGCGGAGTCGATTTATAACGATATTTGCACAAATCCTTCTGTCATCTTTGTGTTTCTATCAGGGGGATTCTGCTAAGATTAGGGAGTAATTATGTGAACATCTCAGGCAAACGTATTCATGACACGTCTAATTATGCGGCGCGGACCGTATCCGGGCAAAGTATTTGATCTGAACACGGATATTATAACTATTGGCAGCGGTATGAAAAACAGCATTGTCATCCTCGATAATGATGTGAGCCGCGAGCACTGCCGTTTGATTCGTGTGATGGCTGATTACGAGGTGGAAGATCTCGGTTCGATGCGCGGCACATTTGTCAGCGGGCAGCGCGTCAAGACGGGATGGGTATTGAAGCCGGGCAGTGTGATTGAACTGGGCGAGAACGTTACGCTGGAATATGAACGGGCTGAAGCGGGCGCCGAGATGGCAAAGGCTGATAACCAAGTGGTGCCGGCCAAGCTTGAGGTGACGACCACGGAAACACACCCCTCGCTGGTCGTGATTAAAGGTTCGAAAGCGGGCGAGACACTGCCTTTAATCGGGCAGATGATACGGATCGGGCGGGACGCTAGCAACGATATTGTGCTGCCTGATGCTGAGATCAGCCGGTTTCATCTGGAACTGCGCTGGAAAGAGTCGTCGTATGAACTGGTTGATTTGGGATCGACCAACGGCACGCAGTTGAACGGCGCGCTTGTGCCGCATAAAACCCCGCTCAAATTACAATCGAACGATAGTGTGTTGATCGCTACGACGGTTCAACTGCGTTACACATGGCAGCCGGATGATGTGAAGCGCGAAGCGGATATGTTGAAGACGCCGCAGATTTTGCGCCCTAGCACCAAGGAACTATCGCAGATCGATACTTCCGAGAACAAAATCCTGAACCCGCGCAGCAAACGACAGACGAGTAAATTGGGAACGGGGCTGCAACCGGGAGCGTTGATCGATCATATTTTCATCACCTATGCGCGCTCCGACTGGCAGCCGATTGTTGTGCCGATGATGGCGCTGCTGCAAGACGCGGGGTTCAAGGTGTGGGTTGACCAGTACTTGAATCAGGGCGGCGATGATTGGATGATCGCGGTTGAGCAGGCGCTTTCGGAATGCTGGCTGTTGATGGTGGTGGTATCACCGGAGTCGCTGGATTCACGATATGTGCGGTTGGCGTATCGTTATTTCTTTAACCGGGAAAAGCCGATTGTGCCGCTGGTATACGCCGGTGTGGACGAGATGCCGATTGAGCTGAAGAACCGGCAGGTGATTCGCTACAACAGCACGGATCGTAAGCAAACGTTTGATGAGTTGATCGCCGAGGCGAAGCGCCTGAAAAAGTGAGTTTGTAGGAGTGGCGCGGGCGTTGTGCGAACGCAAGGTGAGCGGTATATCGTCTTTCAGAACAATAACACTTCATTACAGGTAAATTATGCAGACTGAGCGCGAACGACTGCATGCGCTCTACGAAATCATTCGCTCCATCCGTGATGTGGAATCAACGCCTAAGATTATCCTCGAAAAGGCGTTGACTCTGGCGGCGCGAGCCGTCGGCGCGGAACAGGGTTGTCTGGTGACCTTCCACAAAGACAACCGTGTGAGCCAAAAATTCATCCTGACCGGCGGGCAAGGGGTTCAGGATCAGCTTAAGCTCTGGCAAGAATTGATCGGGCGCGGGCTGATCGGGCTGGTGCATCATGGACGGCGGACGATTGTGATTCATGACATCAGCACCGACCCCCGCTGGCCGCGCCTAGACGAAACCCCGATACAACTGAGCAGCGGATCGGCCATCGGGCTACCGATGGAAAAAGACGGCAATATGTACGGGGTGATCATGTTGATTCACCACGATCTGGATCATTTTGAACCGGCGCTGGTGAGCTGGCTGCAAGCGGTCGTGGATGTGGTGACGGCGTCGGTGGGCAACGCAGTGATGATGAACGCAGCCCCGCGCGACGAGAATCGTTATAAGTGGCTGTTTGAGGACGCCGTTGTTCCGATTATCATCACGAATTTGGATGGTTATATCATCGACGCCAATCGTAAGGCGTGCGAATTCTTACGCTACACACGGGCAGGGTTGATCGGCCAGCCGATTACCGCGATTCACCGGATGGGAACAGGGCCAATTGGCGCGAACCGCTTCGGCTCGCTGCAAGAGGGGAAAGAGATCGTCTTCCGGACGACGGCATGGCCTGCTGAGGGCGATGATATGCCGGTGGTGGTGCGGGCGCGGCGCTTGTTCTTTGACGACAATGATGTGATCGCGTGGGTGGAGCAAGATATTTCGGCGCAGATGGAACTGGAACAACTGCGGCAGGATTTGTCGGCGATGGTGTACCATGATTTGCGCGGGCCGCTGCACACGATTTACAGCAGCATTGTGACGCTGCAACGGGTGCTGCACCGCGAGCAGAATTCGATTGTCACCGATTTGCTGGATGTTGGGGTGCGGAGTACGCAGCAGCTCAGCCGCCTTGTGGAGAGTTTGCTGGATATTCAGCGGCTCGAAGAAGGGAAGGCTGTGCTCGACCCGAAACCGACATCGATGCACGGCGTTCTGGCACAGGCAGCGCAACTGGTGCAGCCGTTGATCAAAGAATCTTCGCAGACGCTCCAACTCGACCTTTCAGATTTCCTGCCTTTGATCACCTGCGACAGCGATATGATCCTGCGTGTGATTATCAACCTGATGGAAAACGCGGTGAAGTATACGCCGATGGGCGGGACGATCACACTGAGCGCACAACCGGAACCGGATGGGGTTCATATTCGTGTGAGCGATACTGGCCCCGGCATTCCGCGCCATCTGCTGCGGCAGATTTTTGATAAGTTCAGCCGTGTGAAATATAAGGATGCGCCCAAGGGAGTTGGATTAGGGTTGGCCTTCTGCCGGTTGGCGGTGGAAGCCCACGGCGGACAAATTTGGGTAGAGAGTGAATTGGAGCAGGGGTCGTCATTCATCTTCACGCTGCCTACCCGCAAAGAGGCGGTCAGCGCCGCCTCGTGATACTTCATCAGGCCGTGCGCCAAAACTCCAGCGCGCGCGGTAAATGCCGCAGTTCACTTCTTCCGTCCGGCACGAGCAGCCGATAGGCTTCGAAGAAAGCGCGAATCGCCGCTTTTTCATCCGGTGTGAAGACACTCACACGATTCAGAAAATCAGTAATTTGAGAATGCTTGAGTTGGTCGGTTTTCTTCTCAAGGTATTTTTGCAGCAGCGCGGGATCGGGGGGCGTCATGCTGTGGATGAGGCCGATGGGAAGGGTGCTGAGGTGCGGGTAGTAGAACAGAATCGCCAGCATGAAGGCCGGCAGATAGTAGCGAAAAGATTCTGGCGTCAGGATGGGTAAGTCAACGTGATAGTTGACCAGCGTGTTGATTTGCACATCCGTCCATTTTTTGCCTCTGAAGGCACGAATCATATCCGCACCGTCCATATCCGGTTTGCATAAGTTGTCATCACCGGGATAGGGTGTATCGGCAAAAGCTTCTTCTATCATTCGCGCAATTCGCTGGCGCAGGTCATCAGCCGGGGTTAAGTCACTCGCCGGGAATAATCGTGTGCTTGGCACACCGCCCTCCTTGTCCTTCAGACCATCGCAGCAGGGACAATGATGTACCAACAGTCCCTGTTACAACCTTGTTATGCCAACTCTATTCTACTGCAAAATGAAAATCGGAAGCATTAAGCAGTGTTACGAAATCACAATCGGTTTTCGGCAGATTCAGGCATAACGCCAGAACTCGATGGTTCGCCCGACAAGGTCAATATCATAGAGCAGATAACCGAGGGGGAAAACCGCCGCAAAGGTATCGAGAAAGGTGAGAATGGCGGTTTTCTCGACCGGACTGAAGGCGGCGGCACGACGAGAAAAATAGTCGTTAAATTCTCCGGCGAAATAGTTGTTGATCTGCTCCTGCGCCTGCGGGGTGAGGCAGAAGATGAGGTTGTCGGTGACCGTGCCGATTTGGTCATGATGGAGGAGCGCGGCGATCATCAAAGCGGGTGCATAAAAGCGGAAGGCTTCCGGTGTGAGGAGGAAAATATCCCAACGGTATTCAAGGATGGTTTCCAGCGGGAGATTTTGCCAGTGGATGCCGGCGAGGGCTGAAGCGATGGCGCTGCCCTCATCTCCTTCGAGCGCGATGTGACCATCGCCGGGATAAGGGGTGGCTTCGAAGGCCTGTGCGATTTGTTGTGCTGCTCGCTGCTGCAATGTTTCTGCCATGATCTCTTTTCGTGCTTACTCAGAAATTTTATTGACCCCCGGTTTTCAGCCGGGGATCACCTCACTCATGATATGACGCGATTACATCTCCAGATAGTCACGGAGCTGACGGCTGCGGGTCGGGTGACGCAGCTTGCGCAGTGCTTTGGCTTCGATCTGGCGGATGCGCTCACGCGTGACTCCCAGATGCTTGCCGACTTCTTCCAGCGTGTGATCTTGCCCGTCGGAAAGGCCGAAGCGCATTTCGAGAACCTCACGTTCACGTTCGCTGAGGACGCCGAGCGCCGAGCGGATTTGCTCCTTGAGCAGTTGACGGCTGGCCGCGTCCACCGGCCCCATTATTTTGTCATCTTCGATAAAGTCGCCAAGCAAGCTGCTGTCTTCCTGACCGATGGGCATTTCGAGGCTCATCGGCTCCTGACTGATGCGCATGATTTTGCGGACTTTCTGGGCGGCGCGGCGCAGCTTGCGCTGTAGGCTGGGGTCGATTCGTTCCCCGCTGCGGCGCAGCATTTGAATGGCTTCGGTTTCATCTTTGGTGAGGAAGTCCATTTCCAGCGCGATTTGTTCGGCGCTGGGTTCGCCGCCGAGTTCTTGGATGAGGTCGCGCTGCACCCGCATGAGGCGGTTGATGGTTTCGACCATGTGGACGGGAATGCGGATTGTACGCGCTTGATCGGCAATGGCGCGGCTGATCGCCTGCCGAATCCACCATGTCGCATAAGTGCTGAACTTGAAACCTTTGGTGTGGTCGAATTTTTCGACAGCGCGCAGCAGACCGATGTTGCCTTCCTGAATGAGGTCGAGGAAGTTGATGCCGCGTCCCATGTAGCGTTTGGCGACGCTGACGACCAGACGCAGGTTGGCGCGGGTGAGGGCTTCGGCGGCCTGCTCGGCGCGCTGTTCGACCTGCTCGAAGAAGTCGGGCAAATCTTGCAGCGTATCATCGTCGGCCATCAGGTGATCGTGGAAGGCGTTCAGGGCGGGCAAGGTTTGCGCCTTCTTAAATTCGTTGCGGACGAAGATCACTTGATTGAAGGGGATGAGGTAGAACCCCTGAAAAACATCAAACAGGCGGCGCGCCAATTCCGTCCACAGTTCGTCGCGCCCCCAATCCTTTTGCCGCAGATATTCGCGGATGTAGGATTTGCCGCCATTATCCCAACTGTCATTGACCAGCAGGGCTTCTTCGATAACGCGCTTCAGGTCGGGTGGTTCGACACTGAAGGCCGCAGCGCCGTCGATCACTTCATCCCAATTGCGGTAGATGTGCTGGTAAGCCAGTTCGACCACCTGCTCCAACTTGGGCAGCCCTTCGGACGCGCCATTTTCCACCTTGGAAAGGGTGTGCATGAAGTTGTCGAGGAGCTGTTCCGCCGCAACCTGCGTGCTGAGCCATGTTTCGCGGTTGGTATCCAGCAGGGTGACCTGACCGATTTCCTTCAGGTACATCCGTACCGGATCATCCGCTAGGGCAGCAGCATCAAGGGAGAGGCTTTCGTTCGCCAGTTCTTCATCATCAAGGTCTTCGTCAAAGTCATCCGGTTCGTCCAGCGGGAATTCGCCGGTATCGGTGATGCCGCTGTCGAAAAGATTATCGTCATCGTCGATGACTTCATCATCCATATCAAATTCGCCGTCGGCATCCTCGACCTTGACCTTCGGCATTTCCTGCGAGGAGTCCAATTCTTCGTTTCTCGCCTTACGTTTCTTGGGCATAATCACCTACTCGCGCAGTATACTCATCTGCTTCTGTAACTCGGCTTCAATCAAACCTTTTGCATGTATCGAAAGAATAATTTGTTGTTGGAATCGTGTATCCGCTTCTTCATCACCGTTCATCTGGGCGTCGATTTGCAGGAAGCATAATTCCTCCCTTTCTTGCTGTAGACGTTTCGCACGCAGGCGGAGCGCTTTGTCCAGTACCTCCTTGGGCGAATCGATTGTTTCGATCACCCGGCGGTTATGGGTATAGATCCGATCCATGTCCGCGCCAAAAGCATCCCGCACCCGACTCTTCATTCCATTCAATTCGTCTGCAAGGATAACATCAAGTTGTGGTTGAAGGGAAATGTCGGCCTCCAACCGTAGATAATCCAGTGGTTCCAGATTATCTTGTTCCAGCGATTGCAAGAAGGCTTGCATCAGGGCGCGTGTTTCTGCGTGGGTGAAGTCATCGGCGCCCCAATCCGCCAGCGGGCCGCTGCCGAGGGGGCGGTTATCGCCTGCCAGTTCACGCAGTTTGCGGTTGACGACATAGTAAGTCATGGGCTGGCGGAACAAGACGCGCAGCACCTGCACTTCCATCGCGGCTTCGCGGACGTTCCCCAGTTTGCGCACGGGCTGAACAGCCGGCGCGATCTTAAGGGGCTGGTTCGGATACTCATCTTCATTGTTATACACATCCGGCGGCTCGATTGGATCATGATCGAGCGGCGGCGGTTCGCTGCTAATAAAGGTTGGCGGCTCTTCCGGTTTGGCAGGCGCGGTTCGTGGTTTGCGGGCACGCTCGATTTGTTCCTGTTCGGCGGCCCATGCCAGCAGATCACGCTCCGGAATGCGCAGCCGCAGCGCCAGCTTTTGCACATTGTCGTGGTTGTAGAGATTATTTTCGGAGGCGGTGAGGATGGGCAGCAGGCTGCGGGCGACGGCCTCCCGTTCTTGCACGGGGGCATTGGCGGGGAGCGCAGCGGTTTCCATGTCGATGACGAATTCGGCCACCCCGATGGCGTTGCTCACAATCTCGGCCCACCGATCGGGCGTTTCCCGAATCAGATCATCCGGATCTTTGGCGTCAGGGATTTGCAGCACGCGGATGTCCAGCGACAGCTTGCCGCTAAAGTCGGCTTGCAGCGTTGTGCGGGCTGTTTCCAAGCTGCGGCGGGTGGCGTTTTGTCCGGCGGCGTCCGAGTCGAGCGCAAGGACGATGCGCTTGGCGGAACGGGTGAGCAGCCGTAGCTGGGTTTCGGTCATGGCGGTACCCATCTGTGCCACGACATTCTTGAAACCGGCTTGATGAGCTTGAATGGCGTCCATATAGCCTTCGACGATCACCGCGGTTTCGGTTTCACGGATGGCATCTTTGGCGGCGTCCAGTCCGAAAAGGGTGCGGCTTTTATCAAAGAGCGGTGTTTGCGGAGAGTTCAGATATTTGGGGTTGTCATCCGCGTTGAGCGCCCGCGCCCCGAAGCCGATCACACGCCCGCGTTCGTCACGGATAGGGATCATCAGGCGGTTGCGGAAGCGGTCATAGACCCGCCCCGTATCTTCGTTGTGGACCGCGATGCCGACCTCGATCATCTGCGCTTCGGTGTAGCCGAGCGTTTTGAGGTGGTCGATCATGTTCGTCCAGCCGGGAGGCGCGTAGCCAATCTTGAACTGGCTGATGGTGGATTGGCTGAAGCCGCGTTTTTCCTGTGTGTAGCGCAGTACTTCCGGCTGCCCTTCTACTTTGGGGTCGAGCAGCGCGTTATGGTAAGCATCGGCAGCGGTGTGCATCAGACCGCGCAGGACATCAAAGCGTTCGTTCTGCTGGCGCTGTTCGGGAGTTTGTTTCTTGACTTCGACTCCGGCCAGCTTGCCCAACTCTTGCAGCGCTTCGCCGAATGCCCATCCGTTGCGCTTCATGGCGAACGAGATGACGTCGCCCCCTTCGGCACAGCTCCCGAAGCAGCGCCAAGTTTGCGTATCCGGATTGACGACAAAGGAAGGGGTACGTTCGGAATGAAAGGGGCAGGGCGCTTTCCACGTTTTACCTGCGCGCTTGAGCGGTACGTATTGCTGGACATAACTCACGATGTCCAGTCTAGCTTTGATTTCGTCGGCAACCGACATGGCGACTTCACCCCACAGCAACCCGTAGGTGCATTATACGTATGTGCAGAGAGACATGCAACTGTCAGAGAAGGGGTGTTTAATTGGCTTGCGCTGGCAATTGACCTCCTGCACCCTTCATGTATAATCCCTTTGTTGCAACATTCACATATGGAATTCAATATAGCATGAGCAGAAGACCCCCAGTTTACCCTTTCACGGCAATTGTTGGTCAGGAACGCATGAAGCGGGCGCTGATTTTGAACGCCATCGATATGCGTATTGGCGGTGTGCTGATTCGCGGTGAGCGTGGCACAGGCAAGTCCACTGCCGCGCGCGCGTTGGCCGTACTGCTGCCAGAAATTGATGTGATCGCTGACTCGCCATTTGGTGACGACCCCAACCATCCCGATACATGGTCGGATATTATCCGTGACCGCGCTGCCAAAGGTGAGAATCTCACGGTTGAAAAGCGTCGCATCCGCTTCGTAGATCTGCCGGTGAGCGCGACTGAAGACCGCGTGGTGGGTACGCTCGACATTGAAAAGGCTATTCAGAAGGGCGAACGGCACTTCGACCCCGGTGTGCTGGCGAACGCTAACCGTGGCATCCTGTACGTGGATGAAGTGAACCTGCTGGATGATCATGTGGTTGATCTGCTGCTGGACTCGGCAGCGATGGGCGTCAACGTGGTAGAGCGCGAAGGGATCAGCTTCAGCCACCCCGCCCGCTTCATTCTGATCGGCACGATGAACCCGGAAGAAGGCGACCTCCGCCCGCAGCTTCTGGATCGTTTCGCGCTCTCGGTCGAGGTGCGTGGCATCTCCGACGCGAGCGAACGCATGGAAATCCTCCAGCGGCATATCGCTTATGAAGAAAATCCGGAAAAGTTCCGTCATGACTGGGCTGCCGAGGAACAGAAAATTTCCGACCGGATTGCTGCCGCCCGTGAAATTGTGGATGATGTCGAATATGGCCGCCGTGATCTGTACAGTATCGCAGCCCTGACCAGTGGACTGCATATTGATGGACACCGCGCTGATCTGGTGATCTTGAAGGCGGCGCGTGCCCATGCGGCTTGGATGGGACGCACGCATCTGGAAAACAGCGACATCCTGCTGGCGGCAGAATTGGCGCTGCCGCATCGCCTCAAGCGCGGCCCGTTCAGCGATACCCAGATGAGCACCGCTGCGCTGGAAGAGAAGATGGAACAGGTGAATTCGGAATGGGGTGAAGGCGACGAGATGACCGAACCTTCCGAAAGTGACGAGCAAACCGCCGTCAAAAAAAAAGCCAATCCGTAGCCACTGATTCTGAACAAGAGCAGCCCGACTTTGGCCAGACTGACCCCACGCCCCAGAATGTGTTCGACAACCGTGACGCATACTGGTGGGAAGGCGGCAAGAAGGTCGCGTCGGGCGAGCAGTTCGCCCCGCGCAAGCTCCAAACCAACCTCGATAAACTAACCCGTAAACATGCCGGACGCCGTTCCCGCACACGTACTGACCGCAAGCGCGGGCATTACATTCAGGCGCGCCCTGCTGGGAATAAGACGGATGATATTGCCTTCGACGCGACACTGCGGGCGGCTGCACCGTTCCAGAAGCAGCGCGCTGACCAACTAAAGGCCAGCGGCATGGCTTACGCGCTGCGCAAGAGTGATTTGTATCGCAAGATACGGGTGCGCCGGACGGCGAACCTCATTCTGTTCGTGGTGGATGCGTCATGGAGCATGGCGGTTTCCGAGCGTATGAGCGCGACCAAAGGCGCGATCATGTCGCTGCTGACGGATGCCTATCAGCGCCGTGATCGTGTCGGCCTGATTGTGTTCCAAAAGGACCGTGCCAGCATGATTTTGCCGCCGACCAATTCGGTGACGTTGGCTACGAAAGCACTGGCGAACATTCCGGTCGGTGGCAAGACTCCCCTCTCGGCAGGGCTGGTGCTGGCTTATGAGACCATCAAGCGCGAGAAAACGCTGCATCCTGACATTGTGCCGCTGATGATCCTGCTGACGGATGGCGCGGGCAACGTGTCCATGAGCCAACTGCCGCCGCAGGAAGAAGGCAACCGGATTGCCGACCAATTTAAGAACGAACACATCAAGACGGTGACGATCAACATGGAGCATGTGGCTTTCGACCAAGGCTTGGCGGCTAAGCTGGCCGAGCGGATGGGTGGGCCGTGCTACAGTCTGGGGCAGCTTCGGGCGGAAATTCTGTACGAAACCGTCAAGAAGGAAATCGGCGACCGCTGACCGGTTCGTCAAATCGCGCGCTGCGTGTATACTCGACAGAAAGTGGTCGATCCTCAGTCCTGCTGAAGGAGATATGAATGGAAGCCAAAGTTTTCGAGATCAAGGAATACATGGTCGTCTGGCGGCAGCTTGAACTGCTGAATGTTGACGGCATCACTGCCAAAGTGCGGGCGCTGGTGCGCTGCACCGGCGGGGATTACACGCTCGATGTGTACTTCCTCGACGAGGACAGCACCTACCCTGATCCGTCCTATGATGTGCCCAACAAAAAGGGCGCGATGTACCTCAACATCCGCGACCTGCACCCGTTTGTCGATATGCTGCGCAACGAAAAGCCGGTTTACGGTCATCTGCGCGGGGATCGTCCGGAGTGGACATCGGTCACGACGGGCAAAGAACCGGTGGGCGAGGGCGAAGACCGCTAAACGGTTTGCATGGTTGATGAAGAGGCAGCGTCAGGCTGTCTCTTTTTGTTTGCGTCCGGCCACTAATGCCCGGTTGGTTTGCAAGTTCAGGCAGGCCGCCTCGAACCCCGCCGCCGTCAGCAGTTGCAGGTGGCGCTCCAAGCCCAGCGGCAAGTCTCCCCGCTCGGCGACGATGCGCTGATGATCGCTGAAGGTCGCGCCTTCGTTAACGGCTACATGCGAATCATGCAGCCGGTCTTGCCGCGCCCACAGATGCTGGTAGCAGTCGTATAAACCAGCTTTCTCCACCGCGATGCGATCCAGCAGCAGGAACAGCCCACCCGGTTCAAGCGTGTCGTAGATGAAGCGGTAGGCGGTTTGCATCTGCTCATCCGTCAGGTGGTGAAGCGTTTGCACACTGAACACGAATGCGTAGGCATGGCCGGGGAGTTGCAGGCTGTTGATCGCCGTCAGATCATGCTCCAGCGCAACATACTGCGCGGCGTAAGGTTGAAGCCGCTGCTGCGCCCGCGCCAGCATGGCCGGTGATGCATCCACCCCCACGACGAAAGCCTCTGGCACGCGGTGGAATAATAGTTCCTCGACCAGCCCTGTCCCGATTCCGAGATCCAGAATCGCTTTCCCCGGTTGGTAAGCGGCGGCGATCAGGGTGATCAGCATATCCAACTGCTCCATGCGCGCCGGATTGTAAGAACGGTTGTCGGCGTCCCACGCCTGCGCAGTGGCCGGGTCTTTGAAATCTTGGTACGGCATCCGAACCCTATCCCTTCCCTCAAGTCGTACCTACCGAGTCTAGCGTGCCTTCCACCATCTTCCCAATAGGCTGGCACAGATCGTCGCTTGACGCTGGCGAATGTTTGTTCCATCATTAGCATATGATCCAATAATCACCTAATGGAGGTGAACCATGCAAGATCAAAACCGCTTGACGAAAGCTGAACTGCTGCAAAAGATCGAGGACGGTTGGCAGGCATTCAACGCCTACCTCATGACCCTCACGCCGGTGCAGATGACCGTCCCGACGGATGCGGCAGGCTGGACAGCGCTCGATCATGTGCTGCATTTATCCGTTTGGGAAGATGGTATCACCGCGCTGCTCAACCACCAGAACCGGTCAGCCGCCATGGGGATTGATCCTGCTACATGGGAATCGCGGGATTTTGACGCCATGAACGCCCTCATCCAGCAGCGTACCAAAACCATATCACTGCCGGAAGCGCACCAGCAGGTGATGACGGTGCATCAGCAGTTGTTCGACAAGGTGAAATCCCTCAGTGAAGAAGAGCTGTATCGACCCTATAACTTTTATGATCCGGCGGACAAGCGCGACATACCGGTTATCGAATGGGTGATCGCAGATACTTACGGGCATTATGAAGAACACACCCCATGGATCAAAGCCATCGTCGAAAGCCCTATTCAGATGAGCAAAGCCGAACTGCTGCTGCGGGTAGGGCGGGGATGGGATCGGGTGAATGATTATCTGGGGACTCTAAGCTTGGAGCAGCTTGCAACACCGACAGACGCAGGCGGTTGGACAGTCAAGGATCATGTCATTCATATGGCGATTTGGGAAGACGGCATGATCGCCGTCCTCAATGGGATAGAGCCGGCTGACCACATGAACATCGACAAGAAAATTTGGGAACAAGGCGACGACCCCATCAACGCTGTCATCCAGCAGCGCTACCGCGACGCAACATGGGCGGATGTACAGCACAAGCGCGAGGCCATTCATGCCAACCTGCTGCAAAAGATCGACTCGCTGAGCGAAGCCGAACTCAACAGCTCACTCCGCGAATTTCTTCAGTCCGAGGAGAGCGCCCGTCAGGTATGGGACTCCATCAGCGGCAGCACCTATCTGCACTATGAAGAACACCTACCGTGGATGCGGGCCATTGCCAGAAGTTGAACTCAGGCGGCGTTCTGGCGGCGCTGGTTGATGAGCCGCTGGTACAGTTCCACCACCTCGTCCATCATGGCGGGCCATGTTTGCGTTTCGGCGAAGGCGCGCGCGCTGCGGCTCATTTCGTGGAGTTGTTCCCGGCTGCTGATGATCTGGCGCACGCCTTCCACCAAGCCTGCCGTATCACCTACATCGAAAGTGTAACCGGTGCGCCCGATGTCCACCACGTCCGGTATGCCGCCCACGCGTGAGGCCACTACTGGCAGTCCAGCAGCCATCGCCTCCACCACCACCAGCCCGAATGATTCGAGCGCCGACGGAAACACAAATACGTCGGCGCTGGCGTAGGCTTGTGAAAGCGCTTCGCCTTGCATATAGCCCATGAAGGTGGTGTTCGTTCCGGCGAAATGCGC
>JAFLCH010000045.1:0-8234 GCA_017303775.1 Anaerolineae bacterium
GTCTCTCCCTCGTCCAACAATCGCCGGATGAATGAAACATGCGGATTCGTCTGTAAACTTTCCGCCCCCGCCCGGTACAGCGCGTGCAAATAACCCAGCTCATCGAACGAGACCACCTCGCGTGCGTCCCCCAGTCTGCGCGAGATATAAAGCACCTCGCGGCACTGCTGATGTGCTTTGCTCACGGCCTGTGCCCCTCGCAGCACCCCGCTGATACCGATTCGGAACGTCAGCCCGCCGTTCACCTCGCTCCGGATGTGTTCGATCATCTTCTCCACTGCTTGGTCAGCTTGCGTCAGGATAATCACCTCACCCGCGAACTGCCCCGTGACGGCTCGCCATCCGCGCACACCTGCTAATCGGTTGATCCGCCGGTAAAGCTGGAGCATCCGCTGCGTGCTGCGTTCCTCGTTTTCCAGTAGCAGCATCACATAAGGCTCGGTCAGGTCAACCCCGTAGCGCATCGCCTGATCGTTCAGCACCGCCTCTCGCCCCGGCTCACTTTGGATCAACTGCGAAAGTAAGCTCCCCTTCAACGAAGCTTCTGCGCTCTGCACCGACTCCTGATACAGCATCATCAGCGCGGCTACCGTCGCCCCGATGTTGATCGCGATGCTGTCCAGATCAGTCAGCGGTCGGTCATCCGCGATAATCCACACATACCCGTAAATATCCCCGTGTACCACAATCGGCGCGAGGATACGCTCCAACTCCAACCCCACATCCGGCATCTGCGGGATATGAACAGGTCGCAGCGTTTGCCGGATTTCCGGCAGGATACCGTGTGTCTCCAACGCGTCCAGCAGTCGTGGGTCAGTTCGCCCTTCGCTCACCGTGAAGCGTCGCGCCTCGTCCACCGCTGCTACATTCGCGCTGGCGAGAATTTCGAACCGCTCGTTTTCGATGCTGATCGATTGCCCCAGCAGCCCCGCCATTCGCGAAGCGAGCTGCTTCAAATCACCCCCGTCCAGCACCAATTGGGTCAGCCGCTGCTGAATATCCAGCGCGCCGGCGACCATCGCCATATTTTCTTCGGCTATTCGCTCGTTCGCAGCTTTAGCAAGGTTGATGAACGGTTTCTCATACGGGATCTCAACCAGTGGGAAATCATGCGCGTTCGCCAGTTCGCGCATCCCCTCCGGCGCGTGGTCGATATACCGCCCCACGCTCAACACCAAACCCGCCACACCCTTGTCAATCATGGCCTGTATGTAGTGCTGTTGTTCGCTGTGGTCTTGCGGGACATTGTGGCCGGTTGTCAGCACCAGCTCCCCACCGTTCAACCAGCGCGGCGCGTCCGGCACACTGGCGATGTGGACCCACGCGATCGCTTTATGCAAACCGTTATGCCCCGCTACGATTTTTGCATCCTCGAATTCGGTGAGTTTAAGCGCGTCTGCAACCGTCAACATCTTGTCGTATCATCCAACCAGTAAACAAAGGGCGAGTCTGATGATCCAGCCCGCCCTTACGATATTATTCACGCTGATTATTGTAACACGTCCCGATCAGAAGCATACCGCCGGCAGCGTCGCGCATGGGTCGGACGGCGTGTCCCCGTTGCGGATTTCAAAGTGCAGGTGCGGCCCGGACGAGTTGCCCGTATTCCCCACACCGCCAATCACCGAACCCGCCGGAACCACCTGCCCGCAGCGCACCGCGATCGAACTCATGTGCCCGTATAGCGTCAGGAACGGTCCGTGCGCCAGTACCACCGTGTTACCATATCCCCATGTGCTCAATCCGGAGAAGATCACGGCGCCGCTGTTTGCCGCTACGATGGGCGTCCCCGGTGGGGCTGCGCGGTCAACACCGCTGTGTAGCGATGTAAACCCGCGTACATAAGTCCCCTGAGGCAGCGGATTCACCCACGCTGCGCCCCCGCCCGGATTCGTAATATTACCGCAGCTTCCGGGGTCACCGGGCGCAAATCCCGTCACATAACCTTGCCGTCCGCCGCTCGACGAATCCTCAACCGTCACCCCCGGACTCCATGTGATGTCCTCGCCCTGACCACCCGGAATGAACAAATAAGTTCCGCTGGCAGGGATCGTGTCAGGGGTTGCCCCGAACAGACTGTTATACTCCGAATCAATCACCACATATGGGTCGCTAACCTTGTATTCAGCCGCCCATTCGCGGATCGTCTTGCTCCCCACCACTTGCATATACACCCCGTCAGTCGGCGGAATATTGACCTCGTCGCCGGGGCGCAGTACCAGCACAATCCGGCGTGAATTCGACCATGCAATCGTTTCAGGCTTAATCTTGAAACGCTCTGCAATCGTATAAATTGAGTCGCCCTGTGCAGCGGTATATTGAATGGTTTCAGAACGGGGGCGATCCTGATTGACGAATGTGAAAGGATTGTAGTTATCACGCATCACGGTAATGAGGTTGCCATCATTCACCGGCTGCATAGGCAGACTGAGCAGCGATGCGATACTATCCGTGCTCAATGTAGGTTGCCCGTCCGGCACAATCACCGGAACAGGTGTATTCACGATCACCACTTCTGTTGGTTGCTCGGTGGGTAAAGTCGTAGCGGCTTCTACGGGTACGGCTTGTGTCGGTAGGCTTTCAACCTCTGCTGCGGGGGCGAGCAGTAGAACAGCCGTCGCGACAGTCAGCAGAGCGGCTCCAATCAGACTTACCAGTCCTGCGGTTCGCCTCCAACCACGATTGTCGTTTCCTTCGTCCCCGATTGTCACCTGCTGAATCGTAAGGGACGGATTCGTATCGGCTAATGGGTCGATTGGCGGTTCATCAATTCGATTTGGGTCAACCATACACACTCTCACTACTGCATACTTTTAATCCCCCACCAGCGCAGAATGATAATGCTGCCCCGTCACGACTGCAAGCGAGAATCTGCTTGCACAGATGAATTTTCGCTCAAAACCCGTTCGGATTACGCGCGCCGCATGGCTGTTAATGTATAGCTGATTTGGCTCATCCCACTGGAGTCAGCTAGGGTTATAGCAATCAACTGGGCATCATAATCCGGCGTAAACGGGATCACAATCGAGTCGCCGCAGTGCAATGTCGGTAATTCAGGTGCGCCCCATCGAACATGCTCAACCCCATTACCGCTGCACTGTAACAACAACATGAACTCGCGGTAGTTATCGGGAGGCATAGGACTGAGGTTAGCTACCTCAAATCGCACTGTGTCGCGCAGACTCGTGTCGTTAGATGCCAGCGTTTCACTGAAGCTGCCCCAACTGTTCAGGTCTATCAATAGTTCAAAAGTGTCGCTGTTGGTTGGCACTGCTTTGGCTTGAACAATACTCGCACTCAAGTCGGGCAGGTTAGCGCAGTTACCATTCACCCCGACAACACGCTCCGACACCCATCCCATTTGCCCGTTGTAATCAGCTTCCAACCAGCCATTTGCCCGTCCGCGTACAACCAGTGATGCCCGGCTGGCAAGCGAGCCAATCACGGCATAATTCAGTCCCGGCCCATTCCGCACATTCACGTTCAAGGCGGCGTTATTTGTGAGCGTGCAGCTGTTCATCTGTGCGATGCTGGCGGCTGAGATTGGTTGAAAGGTGCTGGAGTCGGATAATGCATTCACAGCATCGATGGAGGTAGCTGCCGGAACACCTGACGCGACTTCAACCGATAGCATGCCTTGCTGGCTGACATTATTTGTTTTAATCGTGACGGCGTAAACATCACTGCTGGGGGCGAACAGTAGGTTAGCGTTACGAATACTGCTCCCGCCCACGGTCGCAACGATGCTGCCCCGGCTGTCGCGGATTTCAGCGCTGTACACCAGATTGCTTGTGATAGGCAGCAGCGAAAGTTGGGTAGGGTTTACCGGATCGGCTGTGAATGAATAGATTTGTGATGCGGCCATCAGCGGAAAGGAAACGGTAGTGGCCGTGTTGGGTTGTAGCCACATGCTGATGCTGTCTGCCGGTGAACTCTGGCAGCTTGTGATCATCAGCATGACACCAATCGTCGAAATGAATTTCTGTAGTCGGCCTATTCTCTCCTTAAACATCGCCAGCCGCCTTAATCTAAGAATCAGGTGTGGTACTTTTGTACTTTTGACCTGAGCATAACGGATTCGCCGCAGTACTCCCTGATGCACACCTGATTATTGCCCTACTACTGATCTTCTCTCCTCAAATTGCCGCATACGCATAAAATTGCGCTGTTCTCTCAGCAGCGTTAAGATTGGTTTCACTTGAATAGGGAAGGGATTTACCTGTGATGGATCAGAGCCGAGCCGACATATTGGCTTCAATTGCTGCCGAGGTGCGTGCTTGTAAATTGTGCCGCCTATATCAAAATACAACCAACGGCGTGCCCGGCGCTGGTGACCCGAACGCCGAAATTATGTTTATTGGGGAAGGACCCGGCTTTCATGAAGATCGTCAGGGACTACCCTTTGTCGGGCGTTCCGGAGATTATCTTGAAAAATTGCTTGCCATGATTAACCTCCAGCGTGCTCAGGTTTTTATCGCCAACGTCGTAAAACACCGCCCGCCTGAAAATCGTGACCCACTGCCGGATGAAATGGCTGCCTGCAAACCCTATCTCGACAAACAGGTGGATGTCATCGATCCACTTATCATTGTCACATTAGGCCGTTTTAGCATGGGGCGCTACTTCCCCGGTGGCAAAATCACACAAATACACGGCAAACCCAAGTTCGATGATCGTCGTGCTTATTACCCCTTGTTTCATCCCGCTGCTGTGCTCCGCAACCCCAATTTGGAAAAGGAAATGGAAGCTGACTTTAAACGCTTGCCCGAAATTCTCGCACAGGTCAAAGCGTTGCGCGCGAAATCAGCTCCAAAGCCGGATTCCAATCAGGAACCGCCACCGCTTCCGAAGCAGCTTTCACTTTTTTGATCGTTAAAGTTCACTGATGAATTGAATTAAGCGGCTTAAGTCACTCTGTTGAGGTTTGAGTGTGAAAGTTTTTCCAATCGGGGTGATGAGCATAGCTTTTATAGTGCTCGAAAGTTCATCCCCTTGGCTCCAATTCACGGTTAAGTAGAGCCGTAATCCCGTTTTGAGCGCAATTCTGACGCCGCGATATGGGCCTAGCTCAACCTCACTCACATGCGTAATGCTGTAGCTGGGAATGCTGGCAGGTTTGTATTGTCGGCGGGTTTGGGGTTGCAGCACCATACGATAGTTGGTCACGAGCGCGTTAAGCGGTGGAACCGTGGGCACCCATCCGGATTGAGTGCGCCGGATGATTGCCACATGATATTGACCTAACTTGTTTTCACCGGGCAGTAAAATGGCATCTTCATCCCACACAGCACTGTTCTTTCATTCGGGTGCATGAATAAAATTGTATTCTAGCGTACCTGTTGCGAGCAAAACAATTATATTTCCACCCAAATTCGGAATGTGAGCCTTTAGTCGCCTACGACAGTAATCGGGGTGAAATTCGTGGTTGCGCGGGTGCGATCATCATCTTATGAATATCCCGCACCAATTTTCCGCCCTGACTCCAGTCTACGAGTAAATGCAGGCAGCGTGAATCACCTAGCCGGATCAGAATGCCATCACGCCCTTTGAGCGATACATTCCACGCTTTCATAATGTCGCTCGGCTTGATGTCATCAAAGTCTTGCGGGTAGCTTCCAAATTCTGGGAATACAAGCAGCCGCCGGTTTGTTACGATAGCCCGCAACCAGAATCCAGTTCCATTCCACTCGCCATTCAACCATTCGACGTACTGGACTTTGTATGACCCGTATTGAAATTCACCGGATTCGAGATAATTCCCTGTCATTCAAACCTCAATGTGTTGTGAAGTTGTCTCTTACATGTATAACGAATCTTACACTTTTTGAACAGGGGATCGAACCCCCCAATAGTCAGGGTGTTGCTCATTAGGCTATGACAGAAGCCTAACAACGACATAAATTTTGTTATTCCAAAGCCTGCGTTAAACTGATGATAAAAATGCGCTTGAGGTGATTTGATGGGTTTGGACGCCAGTGTGATGTGTAACTGTTATCGGGATGGCAAGGCAAAACCCTGTCCGTTTCCTGATTTATATTATGTCGATGATGATGGTTTCCCCGCTGTCCGCCTTGATATGAACGATGCCTACAATGAAGAAAAATCAGATGAGTTTGATGCGTGGTTAGCATCCTGCTGTGAACATCCATATATGGATCAGTCTTCCGTATACCTTGCTGATTGGAAAGGGTATCATGCTTTTGTCGATGCGCTCAAACAGGGTGGGGAAGGGCTGTTTTCGGCGCTGCTTGCAGCTTTGCCGGATGAAAACAATGGCCTAATTCCGGCTTCCATCGCTCGTCAGTGCCTTCATGAATTGGAATTGTTCAAGCAGCAGAGTGGGGTAATCAAAACCTTTTTGGTCAATACAGTCACGGGTTCTATTATTAGTTCACGCACCGGCAGCGAATCAGGGATGTTCAGTTGGGATGGTCGTACCGGAATGCGGGCAGGATTTGATGAGAACGGGTTTTTCATTGTTGATGCTTGGGAACTCAACCGCGAAATGTTTCGTGCAGTTCGAATGAGTCAGCGCCAGCTTGAAAGTGATGAATTGGGGCAACCGGATCGATTTGAATATACCGATCTGGATACCGGACAGCAGTTTGTTTGCGGAACTCCGGTGCGTATCTTTGTGAAAAGTGATTTTGGCACTAAGCAGGAATATCCACAACAGATGCATATCGAAAAACGTTCGGTGGATGTTGATTATTTCCAATACATTCTTGAACCGCTTTCACACATTCTTCAGGTTTCCGTCCAAACCGGTAATCCAGTTCGCTGGAGCTAATCGCATAATTCAAAGACGAGGAGTCAGCTTGCTTGCCGACCCCTCGTCATACGGAACATCTATTACAACAAGTACTCTCCCTTTATGGGGTTGTCACGGTAACCGGATCAAGCAGAACGGTATCAATAGCATGGATAACACCGTTCGTAGCTTCAATATCGGTGACGACTAGTTTAACGGTATCGTTTATGAAGACCCCATCTTCAGTTACCCGGATGGACACATTCCCGTTCAAAGTGGCTATACTGGTTTGCCCCACGACATCAGCCGCCAGTGCCCGACCACCAGCCACATGATGCAGTAGCGTCGAGGTCAGCAAATCCGGGTTTTCTAGCAATGCATTTAACGTGCCGGTTGGCAGCTTGGCGAAGGCCGCGTTAGTAGGAGCGAAAACAGTGAATGCTTCGCTGCCATTCAGCGTATCCACTAGATTTGCATTTTCGAGCACGGTTTCAAGTGTGGTAAAACGGCTGTCGCTGGCGACAATTTCCGCGATAGTTTGGTCAGGAATGGTGTCACGGAACAGCCCTCGCAGTGCGGCATACTCATTGCTCGTCAATACAACCTGCGGCGCTTCGACTGTATTGGCCGCTGCCACAAAGTAGTAGCTTTGAGCGCTCAGGTTTGTATCCTGAAGATTGAGAAGCACTGTGTTGGGGTCACCAACCGGGACGATTTGGAAATTGTACGCCCCCGCCGGTAGAGTCAGACTGGCAGATTTGCCGAAGGTTAAATTAGAAGCCAATCGAGTTCCGTCGCCCTGAAGGATATCAACGGCTGGTGCGCCTTCAATCCCGTGGAAGATGGTTATTTGGGCTTCCTCAGATGTTGCGGGGACAAGATTTTCAGGGATAACCACCGCGTTTAGCGAGTTATTGGCGATAGATCCGATGGCTGCGATAGTTTCCCAACCACCGGCTTTCAGATTAATTCGGACCGGCCCAACCGCAGCTGATTCCAACGGCGCGCCAGCGGGTACAACCGTCAGTGTGTGTGTTCCGGCGGGAACTTCCACCCACCCGGAGATATTCCCAAAGGTGAGTGACTGAATTCCACTACCTTCATCATCGAGATAGATGTCCACGGGTGGCGCATCCGGAGAAAGATGAACGGCTCGGATGCGCGTTACGGGTTGGGCAGCGCTGACGAGCGATACTGAAACACTCCCAATCAAACCTATGATCAGGGTGAGTATGCTCGTCAACTTGCTTTTACTTGACATCTTCATGATGCCTCCTTACAACGATCTTTGGACAGAATTGCCAGACCTCCGTTTCAGGAAATCCGCCCCACCAAAATAGGTTGCCATTATGGGCAGCAGATGTGCATAAAATAAAATCGATATGAGAGCAAAAGTGATTTATTACTTATGTTTCAGCGTTCTTCCCCTGTGGAGAGTAAGATTAAATCTTCAATAGTACCTATTTGCCAGATTGTGTTTGAG
>JAFLCH010000045.1:8334-21181 GCA_017303775.1 Anaerolineae bacterium
GGCGCGGTCATATTCGGCCTCCAACGACCCAATTTTCATCTCAAATTTGGTTATCATGAACTGTGGCATATACTCGTACTTGTGGGCAGCGGATTGAATTTCCTCGCGATAGCCTACTTCATTACTGCATAGTTTCTTGATGCGATCAGGTGAATTTTGAAAGCAGGATTAGACTTATGTCCGGATTAGTACTGACTCAGCGACGCGGGCAGCTTGTCGAGATTATTTTGAACCGTGCCGACAAACGTAATGCGATTAATTGGGATATGATGCTGGAATTCGAGAAAGTGCTTCGTGAAATCGAGAATTCATCAGGTATCCGTGCCATATTGATTCGTGGTGAGGGAAGTGGGTTTTCGGCCGGGATTGATCTGGCTGCTTTCCCCCAAACATCGGATTATTTCGGTGAAAACTGGCGTAAAAACTTGTTTCCTTTGACATCCGCTTATCAGCAAATCATCTCCCGGTTCGAACGATGCAGCATACCCACCATCGCTTTACTACATGGTTATTGTTTAGGACTGGGGTTTGAATTGGCTTTGGCTTGCGACTTTCGGATTGCTGCTGAAGGTACGAATATCGGATTGCCCGAAACAAAAATTGGCATCATACCGGATGTCGGCGGGACGACACGGTTGACCCGTCTCGTTGGAGTGGCGCGCGCCAAAGAAATCATCATGACCGGTAAATTCGTTGATTTGCTTCATGCCGAACAGTGGGGACTGGTCAATTATGTGGTTCCACCGGACGAACTCCTTGCGACTGGAGAACGTTTAGCGAACGATCTCGCGCAAGCTGCTCCCCTTGCAGTCAGTTACGCTAAACGTGTGATTGACGGAATTACAGATGTTGAACGCGGTTTCCAGCTTGAAGCATGGGCGCAAAGTCAGCTAATCCAGTCCGAAGACTTTGAAGCTGGCATTCAGGCTTTTCTACTCAAACAAACCCCACAGTGGAAAGGTAAATGAAGACATCAAAAGCGAGCCTTGCAGTTTAGAAATTGCTCCGTTATACTACCCTCCAGATTGACCTGTTCAAGGGTCTGCCAAGGTAGCTCAGTTGGTAGAGCAATGCACTGAAAATGCATGGGTCCCCAGTTCAAGTCTGGGCCTTGGCACATATCATAAAACGCCTGTTTGAGTGTTCAAATAGGCGTTTTTGTTTTCATATATCTGGCGACGTAAGAATTTCGTTATATAATGCAAACTGAGTGAGAAAATATATCTCAGAATTTGTTATCCACTGGAGCACAAAGCCATGACCTTTTCCCGGATGGTCATTTTGTTGGGTCTCTTGTTCGTGTTGAGCATTGCGAGTATTTCAGTAAATGCGCAGGCGACGGATTCTTCCTGCCCCGCACTGGTTCAAACAGCCCTATCAACCATTGGCAATAGTTGTGGAAATCTGCCTCGCAATTCAGCCTGCTACGGGTTTAACCGCGTTACGGCTAACTTTACCGAAGATTTTGGTGAAAACTTTTTCACACAACCCTCAGATTTGGCTCAACTATCAACAGTGAAGCGGATTGAAACTGCGCCGCTAGACCTTGCAACCCAGCAGTGGGGCATTGCCGTGATGAATGTACAGGCCAATGTTCCCGATACCTTGCCGGGGCAGGCAGTCACCTTTTTGTTGATGGGTAATGGCGAATTGGAAAATGCAGTTGATACTGATGGATCAACGGTGAGAAGTGTTACGGTGATTACCCAGACCGGCGCTGAATTGTTTGCCGCATCGGATTTGAGCGGCGAACCGGTGGGAGTCATTACACCGGGAATGGTCGTTGAAGCAGATGCAATCAGCCCTGATGGTACTAGCGTCTACCTTACTGCAGGGACTTTGGTGGGTTGGGCAGCACGTAGCGCCTTGAATGCCAATCCGCTCTTGGATAACCTGCCACCAGAGCCAGCACCCACGCAATCGCCCATGCAATCTTTCTATTTCCGCACTCGCCCCGGCCTGATTGAGTGCAGCCAGACTCCCTCTACGCTCATGATCCAGAGTCCGGAAAATATCAAGGTGAATCTGACTGCCAATGGCGCCGAGATTGAATTGGGGTCGATCATTGTGCTTCAGGTGTTGGCGGATGGACAAACAATGCAGTTAATCACCCTCGTTGGTGAAGCTGTTTTGAATCCGGGCACCGAGAACGAGATTCGTGTACCAGCAGGCTATACCTCTAGCCATTGCTTGGCCGAGGCGCAGAGTCTCGGTGTGGATGGCGAGGCTAACGACCTTCAAATTGGCCAAGAATGCGCGTGGGAAGAGCCGCGTCAGGCAACAATCACCGAACTGGAAATGGGCCAGACGGGACAGGCCATTCTAGAGCGAGTTCGCTCATTGACCAGTGGGCCTTCGATAGTGCTCACCCCAACTCAAGAAGTTGAACTAACAGCTACTCCAACCCCGGTTACGACGGAGGTTCCTACACTAACACCAACCCCCTCTACGGTTGATTGTCCGGCTGGCACAACGCTTACACATACGGTCAGCGCAGGAGAGAACCTATTCCGCATTAGCCTACGGTATGCAACCAGCATTGGCGCGATTATGCAAGCAAATGGTCTGACTGACCCGCAGCGCATATTTGCCGGTCAGGTTTTGACGATCCCCTGCGGAGTAGACTCAGGTCTTCCTTCCGTTCCTCCGGAGCAACCATCGATTGAGGGCACATTTGTCTTCCCCGGAATTCTTGACTGTGGAACTTTCCGCCCTACATCGCCGCTGGATGGGTTCAACTATGGAAGCAATACCCTCTATTGGGACCCATTCCCCGGCGCCACTGGGTACCGTGTGAATATCTACAACATTGATGAAGCAAATGGACGACAAGTTGCCTCATACACGGTTAATGGAACACAGACCAGCATTACTGTTGATCTGACAGTGGAAACAGTCGGTTACGGGTTTAGTTTCGCGTGGGACGTTCAGGCAGTGGTGAATGGTCTCGTGGTTTGTACAACACCGCGTGTCACTATCCCACGAGGATCACCGCCTCAAGGCGCATCCAATCCTTCATCCAGCGTGACAGTCCCGCCACCATCTTTTTCTGTTGCGTGGGGGTGCAGCGGTACATTCACCTATCAAGTGACATTTTCTGGTTTGCCTGCAGGAACCACCAGTGTGACAGTAAATTATGTCATCCTCGCTGGTTTAGTGACACCGCCACCTGCCGTAACATCTGTGCCACCTGATCCGGGATCGGTTGTGTTTACGGCGTCAGGCATAGGAACGATTGGTTCGGGAACGGTTACTGCCAATCCTTCGGGCGCGACGGTCACTTTACCGGGCACGCTGTCATGTTGATAGCCGAACGCATCATTTTTGTACACCTAACACGAAATCGCAAGTGATGTTAGGTATTTTTGATTATTGGCGTTCTATAATCTCGTCCAACATAAATTCATTTTTGACAGGGTGCGCACAATGAGAAAGTGGTTGAGTCTCGTCGTTATTTTTGGAGCAGTATTGGTTGTGCTAGTTTTGCCTCAACCCGGAATGACTCAGGAGTCAGGGAGTAGCTGCCCTGCACTGGTAATGCAGGCATTGGATGCTGTTGGGACGAATTGTTCTGGGCTTGGACGAAACAGTGCTTGTTATGGGTTTAATCGGGTGGCGGCGACTTTTAGTGAAAATGTCTCTGAAGGGACGTTTAGCCAACCATCCGACCAAACAGGTTTGACCACATTGCAAACCATTGATACCGCTCCCTTGAATAACGCGTTGCAGGAATGGGGGGTTGCGGTCATGAGCGTTCAGGCCAACATCCCGAATACATTACCGGGGCAAGCTGTTTCATTCATTTTGTTAGGTGATGTTGAAATTGAAAACGCTGTTCCGGTTGACGATGCTGTCGAGGCTGCCGCACAGCCTATACCGGTTACCTCTCTTGTGAACGCCAATATTCGTTCACTGCCAACCACGAATGCTAACATCGTTGGCAGCGTGGCAACCGGCGCGGTTCTGGAAGCAGACGCTATAAACCCACAAAAAGATTGGCTTCGGGTGGTGTTTGATGAACGTACTCCGGGATGGATCAGCCGCGAACTCGTGGAAACTAGCGGTGACTTGGATAGCCTTCCTGTTTTCGAGCGGGCAACTAGGACACCTATGCAGGCCTTTTATTTCCGCACGGGTATTGGCGAGCCTTCTTGTAACGAATCACCGGATGTACTGGTTGTACAGGGGCCGCAGTCCGTATCTGTCGATATTACCGCGAACGGTGCTGATATACGGATTGGTTCAACCATTGCACTGCGTACCCCGGATGGCAGCCAGATGCAAATTATGACTATCAGTGGGGAAGCGACGGTGGGTGGGATCACGATCCCGCGCGGTTACATGCTGACCGTTCCGCTCGATGAAAATGGGCAGATTATCAATAATTTTGATGAAACTGATCTCACCCCGATTCCGCAGGAACTTTTGGATGATTTGCAGTGGTTGGAAGGGCTGCCTAACGAGGTTCTGAATTATCCGATTGTGGTCAATAATTTCGAGCCACCGCCGCTCTCACAGTTGCAGCAGGTTCAGATTCCGCTTCCGCAGGGAGGCAGCTTTATTCCGAATAGTCAAGCGGATTGTAGTGGTTTCAGAGCGACTTCACCGTTGGACGGTTTGAATTACGGAATGAACACTTTTTACTGGGACCCGGCGCCGGGTGCAACAAGCTATCGGGTAAATGTACAGGGTGCGGGATCAAGAGAAGTCGATGCTTCGACGACTAGCGCACAGTTCGATATTTCAGGTGCGGGTTTTAGCCCTGAACTTACGTGGTCGGTTGAAGCATTGGTGAATGGGGTCGTCGTGTGCGCCAGCGCTCCGGTAACTATTCCGCGTCAATGGGCGCCACCCCCTCCGCCCCCGAATGATGGGCCACCGCCTCCATTTTATGCGGCATGGTCGTGCGATCCCTATCCTTTTGTAGTGAGCTATGCGGGGCTGCCTGCCGGAACTGACTCAGTTACTGTCAATTTCAATTATGTGGGTGACGTTTATCCAACATCGCCCTATACGGCGTCTGCAACACCTGATCCCGGTGATATTTATTTCTCTGCTTATGGAGATTTAACGCTTACCAATGGCTCAGTTGTTGCAAATCCATCCGGTGCGACCGTAGGCTTGCCAGATCTGAGTTGTTCTGGCTACTACGGAGAGTAGCAGGGATAGCGCGTAGTCGTATTGGTTGCTCAGGAATAGATTCAACTGTAAAGTGGACGTATGGGCATAGGCACATGCGTCCACTTTATTGAGTTAGGATCAAAGAATATGGTCTCGCGACGATTTCCTAAAGTTTTGACCATTTTTGTTGGTTTGTTACTCCTTGTCATTTTGCCACAGGTTGCCGCGCAAGATACTGAAACCTGTTCAGCCTTGGTACAGCAGGCGTTAGAGGAAATTGGCCCGAATTGTGCTGATCTTCCTCGTAATTCAGCCTGCTATGGCTATAACAATGTCGGTGCGACCTTTTTTGAACCAGTTGCAGATGATTTTTTCACAAAACCCTCAGATCAATCACAAATAACCGAAATTGAATCCTTACAAACAGCGCCTCTAGATGAAGAAGCGAATGTCTGGGGTGTCGCTGTGATGAGCATTCAGGCGAATATTCCGGATACGTTGCCGGGGCAAGCAGTACGCTTCATCCTGTTAGGCGATGTGGCGATTGACAACGATGTTGATCCAACAACGGTGGCTGAAATAGTAGATCCCATCCCAGTGAGTGTGTTGACAAACGCCAATATCCGCAGTGGCCCAACCCGTAATTCAAATGTCGTGGGTGGGGCGCGTGTTGGGAGTGAATTGGTGGCAGACGGCATTAACAATGCCGGAGATTGGGTACGCGTTACCTTCGGGGATGCGGCAGTTGGTTGGATCAGTCGCGAACTGGTATCTGCTCAGGGTGATTTGGATACGCTGCCTGTTGTGGACGCCGTACCGCGAACGCCTATGCAAGCTTTTCATTTACGTACCGGACTAGGTGAAACAACATGTGAAGAAGCTGCCTCCCTCTTAGTGGTGCAAGGGCCTCAAAATGTCAAGATAGACATCACCGTTAATGGCGTTGATGTTCAGTTAGGCTCAACCGTCTTTTTCCAGACGACTGAAAACAGTTTGAAGCTGGGTACGCTTGATGGTTCGGCTCGTATCGGTAATTTTGTCATCCCAGCAGGATATGTGGCTGAAGCCCCTCTTGATGAAGAAGGGAATGTTGACGGCAGTTTTGGACAGTTCCGTAATCTGACCCAATCGGAACTGGATGCGCTTCAAATCCTCGAAAATATCTCACCTGATGTGCTGAATTATGCGGTTAATGTGCCCAATCGCCCTCCACCGCCGCGTCCAACAGATGCTCCAAGCTCCGGCCCGACGCCAGAAACGGTTACAACGCCTGTTAGCGGCAACGCTGATTGCGGTGGCTTTAGAGCGAGTTCGCCGCTCGATGGCTTAAGTTTCGGCCTGAATACGTTCTTCTGGGACCCTGCGCCGGGGGCGACGAGCTACCGGCTGACAATTGTGGGATATGGTTCGATAGAAACAACCAATCTGAATGTCCAGTATGACCTGTATAACGCGGGGATCAACTACCAGATGTCTTGGTATGTCGAGGCACTGGTGAACGGGCAGGTAGCATGTACATCACAAACCGTGACAGTTCCGCGTGAAGCCTCGCCGCCTCCATTCGGCGCAAGTTGGCAGTGCGGCCCCGGCGCTGATCAGGTAACCGTCTATTTTCAGAACGCGCCACCCGGCACAAGCAGTGTAACGATTAACATCTACTCACTCCAAATCTCTGATACTCGCCCTGTACCACCTTACAGCGGTTCCGCAACATACAGTCCCTTCTATGGAGGGGGTGGTGTTGTAGTGGCCAATCCGAGCGGGCAGGCTATTGGGTTGCCAGACATTAGCTGCCGTGGTACTCAGGACAGCTAGCTGATTTCGTTGTAATTGTGTCCCTACAATAGTCCGACATGATCTACTCAATGTCGGACTATTTGATTTTATGGAGTGGCTCCGACGTGTTAAACTCCATCGAAAATAGCTATTTTAGGAATTTGAAAATGGATTTTTCATTGCCTGACCATATCCAAGCGATGGCACGACGTGTGCAACAGTTTGTTGAGCGCGAGGTGATTCCACTGGAGCCGTATATGGATGATCATGAAGATGGCATTACACCCGAAGCGTTAAAAGCTGTTCGGGCGAAAGCGCGCATCGAAGGGGTATGGGCGCCGCAGTTGCCTATTTCATTGGGTGGTCAAGGGTTGACGTTGGAAGAGATCGTACCCGTTTTTGAAGCAGCGGGTCGGAGTATGCTGGGGCCGCTCGCCTTGAACTGTTCGGCACCCGACGAAGGGAATATGCATCTGTTGCATTTGTTTGCCAACGAAGAACAGACGGAACGTTATCTAAAACCGCTAACCTCTGGTGAAATACGGTCGGCCTTTGCGATGACCGAGCCACCGCCCGGTGCTGGCTCTGACCCGACGATGCTCAAAACAACGGCTGTCCGTGATGGAATGGATTGGGTGATTAATGGGCATAAGTGGTTTACGAGCGGAGCCGATGGTGCGGCTTTTCTCATCATTATGGCTTTAACCGATCCGGCTGTGCCGACTCATAAAGGTTCCACTTTATTCCTTGCACCGATTGATGCGCCGGGGATTGAAATCATGCGCCGGGTACCGATCATGGGGGGTAATGATCCGGGCGGACATTGCGAGATTCGTTTTCATGATCTCAGGTTGCCTCAAGGTGCGATTTTAGGAGCAGAAGGGCAGGGGTTTGCCCTCGTTCAAAAACGTCTTGGGCCGGCTCGTATGACGCATTGTATGCGTTGGACGGGTATTGCTCAGAGGGCTTTGGAAATCGCTACACATTATGCTGCCGAGCGACAAGCTTTCGGTAGTGCGCTGACAGGGCATCAGTCTATACAGTGGATGTTGGCAGATTCGGCAACGGAACTGCATGCCGGACGGCTCATGATTCAGCATACGGCATGGCTGTTAGCGCAGGGGCAGGAAGCTCGACAGGAATCGTCTATGTGCAAGGTGTTTGTGGCGGAAACGGTGAATCGTGTGTTGGATCGTGCTATACAGATTTGCGGCGCCACCGGTATTTCACGCGATTTACCTCTGAGTCGCTGGTATGAAGCGGCTCGTGCCTTTCGGATTTACGACGGGGCGTCAGAAGTTCATCGTATGGTGATCGCGCGTCATGTCGTCAAGCAATATGGGCAATAAATAGTGACATTCACTGATATTCGTTCTAGTAAGGAGCAGAGCATGGGGCGTGCACGTTTGCGCGATCTTGGGATCACGATTGGGACGATGCCAACCGGGAAGCATAATGCGATTACGGATGTACCGGGGGTCCGTGTCGGTCATTCGACGATCATTCACGATGACCCGCGTATCGCACGCACCGGCGTGACGGTGATCTTCCCACGGGCTGAGCCAATTTGGGACAATCATGCTTTTGCCGGGTTTCATGTTCTGAACGGGAATGGGGATTTCACGGGGACACATTGGATTGACGAAGCAGGCTTACTAACCACCCCGATCGCGATTACCAATACCAATCAGGTGGGGTTGGTGCGTGATGTTCTGGTCGAGTACTCTACGCATGAACATGGGGTTGAGGAATGGGTCATGCCGTTGGTCGCCGAAACGTTTGACGGTTGGTTGAATGACATCAATGGCTTTCATGTCAAACGTGAACACGTCTATGAGGCGATTGTTAAAGCCAGCGATGGTCCGGTGGAAGAAGGCTGTGTGGGCGGTGGAACTGGTATGATTTGTTATGAGTTTAAGGGCGGCATCGGTACTTCTTCACGCGTCGTCACAACACCAAGTGGTCAGTTTACTGTTGGTGTGTTGGTACAGGCGAATCATGGCGACCGGACTTTGTTTCGGGTAGACGGCGTGCCGGTTGGCCGAGAACTGCATAGTGGTGTTGTACCCGTACCTGCCGAACCGCCGAAACAGGCCGGCAGCATTATCGTGATTGTGGCGACTGATGCTCCCTTGCTGCCGGGGCAGTGCCGCCGGTTAGCGCAGCGTGCGACGATTGGCTTGGCTCGAACGGGTTGTGTTGGTCATAACGGCAGCGGGGATTTGTTTTTAGCCTATTCAACAGGCAATACCGTTCCATATGAGCATCATGAACCATATGATGTACAAATGCTCCCCCAGCCCCAGATGAACCCGTTGTTTGACGGGGTTGCTGAAGCAACTGAAGAAGCGGTCATCAACGCTTTAACGGCGGCGGAAACGATGGTTGGCTATAAAGGACGCACGGTTCATGCGCTGCCCTTGGATGAACTGCAAATGATCATGCGAAAGTACTATCGTTAATGCTTCCAATAGTCCATTATGATTTACATTAAGGGTACTTCTGTACTCAGTTGACCTGATTGTGGGATTGAATGGATGTGTGGTTATGCTGAATGTGCAACAGTTAGCTGAAGAAGTGCTGCGCAACCCCAGCTCAGGTTCACGTAAACTAGCCCTGCATGCGCTTCATCGCTACCGCAAATATCCGCGCATTAATGACTTGCTTGATTATGTGAGTCGTCGTGATTCAGATCCTGAAGTCCGACAGTTCGCCGCGAAGTTATTAACCTTTAGCCCGGATGAACCCCTTCCTCCTGCATTCCTATCCTAAAGGTCAACTTAACCAACCGCTTTCATTTCAGGAAAGCGGTTGATATTCTAGGTTTACACATCCAGCAGCAGCGCCACATTCAAACCCCATGCCAGATACACCGCACGCAGGAAGTTTTTCAATTGCTGAATGCTCGAATCATCCTCTTCGTTGATTGAGAGTAGAAACGGGTAGCGTTCAAAAGCGTTTTCCGGTGATTTGGAAAGTGCCATGATTTCATCTGCGCTCATATCGCGGGCAATAGCGCGGAAGAAGATGAGAATCATACCTGCGTAGGACGGGCGGATATGCCCGAGGAGGAATAACATCTCGAAGATTTGGTTGGTATTCACGTTGAATTCGCCCAATGCGCGCACCAGCACACCCCGTTCCTCGAAAAAGGGTTGATCGGGAGCACGCATGGCATTCACGCTGATCCCGGCACTGCGGAATTCCTGAATGCCCTGCTTCAACAATATCCACGGGAGCGTCTCATCAGGCATCGGAAGCTGGTTGAGAAGCCATACTTCAGCCTTTTGCGAGATCGGATACTCGATTTGCCCGATGCAGCCAAATGGTTTGCCAGTGTTATTCGCAGGACAGCCTTCGCAGTAAATTGCATAGGGGGCGAGCTGCTCAGCTTGGTCAATTAAGTCCTGCACCATAACGATGCGCGTTTCTTCATTGCCGTCCGGGGTGTTACGCGCCAGTTCAAAGCCTATTTCGTTGACGGGGCGATTGTCGCCATTATTCCGGAATAGACGAACAACCGCTTCTGCACGGGCGCGTCCCTTGATGCGCTCGACGATTCCTTCCGACGTGAGTTCCTGTTTTGGATAACACTTATAGTCGATTAGATAATCAATTGCCATGTGTATCGTTGCCTTTGTGATGACGCCACGCTCTTCTGGATGGTGAAGAGCAGCAGAACTTTACTTTATTGTTCTCATACGCTGTAATACCAGCGCCGGACGAAGGTTTGATTGGCACTAATCGTGACCACATTGAAACCGGGGCCATCCGGAGCTTGGATAGTTTCCTCCAGACCCGGCCAGACGTAAAACTGATTCCAACTGCTTAATGCACTGGTATAGAGAATACTATCCTGATACATCTGAAGATTCTGGTGTACGTGCCCGAAGAAAACTCCACGCAGTCGATCCTTCGCTTTCAATAATACCTGATGCAGCGTTTCGCCATTCACGATTCGCATGTATTCATCCAGCCAAGGCGAGCCGACGGGCAGCGCGTTATGATGGATAGCGACGACCAGCGGACGGTCATCCGGGGTGATGAGCAAAGCTTCCAGCCACGCTAACTGTTCCGAAATGACATTTCCGCGCGGGGGTTCTGCCGGACCATTACTGTCAAGGCAAATGAACTGAACCCCATTCATTTCGAATGTATAGTGGAAAGGTGCAGCGGCGTCGGCGCGTCCGAGGAGTATACGCTGAAGTTCACGCGGATAATCGTGGTTTCCTGCAAGGTAACGAATGGGGAACTTCAGTGAACTGAAAATTTGGCGGGCGGTTTCATAGGCTGATGGGTCCGGGTCGTAAGCCACATCCCCGGTATGCAGCACCAAATCGACCGGAAAGGGAAGATTATTCACGGCTTTGACGAGCGCTTGAGCGCCAGTTTGGGTGCTGTAGGGGCTGTGCTGTAGGCCGTATTCGGGATTGGCGCTGATGTGAGTGTCGCTGATATGGACAAATGTAAGGAGAGGTGAGGTCAAGATAGTCTCCAGTGTGACTGCTAATGGCAGTATGATGCCTGATCTTTTGCACTATAATAACGCTAATTATAGTCAGACTGAGGACGCAGGTTGAGACCAATGGTAGAAAAGAGTCCCTTCGGCTGGTTGCTGCAAAGAAGGTATCAAGCACAAATCATCCTGTTGTCAGCGGTGGTTTTGCTCTCCGTGATGGCTTGTACCGGGAATCAACGGCCTGATAACCAAGTTCTGCCGACGGTGGCCGCGCTGCCGACCCTAACCTCAACCACAACGGCGACCGCAACCTTACCCATTACACCAACGGCGACTCCAACGGCTACGCTCACATTGACCATTACGCCAAGCGAAACGCCCAGTGTGACGCCGAGCGCGACGATCACCGAAACAGCGACTCCTACGGCAACGATTACCCCAACACCAAGTTTTACTCCAGAACCACCGGAAGACATCGAGGGGTTATCGGCTTTGGTTCAGTTAGCACTGCGAGCGACAGTGCTGCCGCAGGAAATGATGCCGGCTATGGCTGCTACAATGCCTGCCGTGACTAGTGTGCCGGGGCAACCGGCAATCATCAGCGTGACATGCAGCACATTTCCGTCAGGCGGGTTCGCCAGCGTGTATAATGCTGACCCCACGCTTTCGACCCTGATCGGCTGTCCGCTGGGAATCTCGTCTGTTAGCAGCGCTGCGCAATCTTATCAATCAGGTGAGATGTTCTGGGTGGCAGGGCCGCCTTCGGCGATCTATGCACTATTTAGTAGTGGTCGCTTCCAGCGTTACGAAGATACGTTTTTGGAAGGGGTTGACCCAAGCAGTGGCGGCGAAACGCCCCCCAGTGGATTGATTGAGCCGGTGCGCGGGTTCGGCAAAGTGTGGCGAACTTTTGGTGAAGTGCGTGCGATGGGCTGGGCAACATCGGGCGAGCTGGCAGGTCAGGCGACGATCCAGTTCTTCGAACGAGGGCAGATGATCGCCCTGTCCCAGCGTGGATTGATTTACGTGTTGATTAACGATGCTGGTGGTACGGGTGTCGCGGGTACGTGGCGAGTTGTAACCGGCAGCTATTAAGCATATGAAGGAGGCACAATATGGCAAAACAGCCATTTACACCGGAACATCTGGCTTTTATGGAACGTCGGTATGTTGATCTCAAGCAGGTTTATGAGGCTATGATTTCGTACTACCCGCCGGATGCGTATGAGGAGAACTACCTGTTTGAAACCATTGTGTGTGAGTTTAACTATCTGGCAGACTTGCTGGGATATGAGGATGATGAAGCATTTTTAGCCCGGCTGATGGGCAGCGATGATGATGATGTATCTGAGGATGATGCTTTCATGGACTGAGCGCTGTCCTGTTTGTTATGGTTTTTGATCGCGCAGTGTGTAGGCAATTTGCAGGTTTTGTTCGAGGTAAGGGAGACGATCCACTAGCCCAAGCGTTTCGAAAACTTGATAGGCCGCA
>JAFLCH010000046.1 GCA_017303775.1 Anaerolineae bacterium
GAAATACGGTGTTGGCTGCCGCCATGCCGCCAATGCAGCGGGAAGAAGCGAGATAGCCGCCGACAAAACGAGGATGTGTGCGGGAAGTGAAAGAACTGCCGCCGAGGTGCGCCGCCACTGCCGCCAATCCCGCCATAAAAATGGGGGATGGGTTGAGATGGGGATAGGTAGTTGGTGGCATGGCAAACCTCGCGGGAAAGATACAAAAGAGCATCTCTATTTTAGAACAAAAGTTCATAATTGTCAAGTGCAATCCCGGTGTTTACGGTTGAGGTGAAAGCCACGAAATGCAGAGGCTCCGCTTAAGCGGAGCCTCTGTGAAGCCACTATCGATTCTTACTTAACCACCGTCACCGACACCACCGGTATCAAGGGTTGGCGGCGGCGCATTCGTGGCCGTGGGCTGCGGCGGCGGGGTTGCCGTCGGAGGCCGTGGTGTATTGGTCGGCTGCGGCGGCCCCTGAGTAGGTGTACGCGACGCCGTATTGGTCGGGCGCGGCGTATCCGTTGGGCGCGGCGTATTGGTCGGGCCACGGGTCGGGCTTACCGTCGGTGTGGGGAAGTTTTCCAGATTGATGTTACCGGTTGGAACCGTACCACCACCCTGCCCCTGTCCACCGGGGGCACCGCAGGTTATTTCGAACAAGGAGCCATTGAAATCGGATGGGGCAACGCCAACTTCATCCAAGCGATAGGCACCGTCGAAATCCAAGTAGATTGCTGTAATGGACGGAGCACCGGGCGCGCCGGGGTCGAAGGTGAAGTTGGTCAGCCAAGTACCTTCATTACGGCTGTTGGTCGGCGGGTTGGCATCCTGACTGACATTACCGGAGTCCCACACCGTGACACTGTTGGGCTGACCGGGAGGCGCAACCACACTCACCTGCCGTAAGATAAGACTATTGACCCGTTTGACCCAGTTGACATTGAAGCTCACCAAACTCGAGATTTCACGGCGCTGGTTGAGCACTTCCAAGCGAACCAAGCCAAATTCTTCGAAGCGAACGAAGCGGATACGAATGAGACTCGAAGCACAATCGGGCGTATAGGTGGGTGTATTGGTCGCGTTACTATTCGGTGTGCGAGTCGGTGTCGGCGTGGGCACATCGAGTGTAATGACGCAAGGCGTGGCCGGTGTGAGCGGGTTGTAGAAGTAGAAGATCGCCCCGAATCTATTGATTGTCACGAACTGATCGAGGGACGACGGACCACTAAAGGAAGCAGACCAACTGGCTGATGTCTCGGTTTCAATTGTACGAATATCAATTGACGTGCTTGCGAATGACGGCGATCCGGTCTGAACGTCTGTATCAGTGGTATTGGACGCAGATCCAGTATTTTGAGGCTGACGCCCTTGCCAATTCGGTACACGGTTCAAGGCCATTTCCGTGAGCGCCATCTGGCTGATCTGGGGGATCGTCGGCCACGTTAACTGGATACGGGAAATATAGGTACCTTGAGCATTGCTGTTGGTGATGGTCGCCAAGATTTGGTTTCCACTCAAGCGCAACCCACCTACATCGAGAAGATCACAGGTAAATGGCGGCAGCGGTGTACGGGTCGGTGTATTGGTACCGGTGGGAGTCAGGCTCGGTGTTGGGGTATCCGATGGTATTGGGCCGGGAGTATCTGTTGGAGTATAGGTTAAGGTTGGCGCATTGGCACCGACAGGCGGGCCGAAAATCGCCCCTTTACGATTGCCTGCTGTACGGAATGTTTCGACAATTGCTGAACGGCGCGCTTGAATGGGAATGTAGGGGGCGAGGCCGATCGGTGTGATCAAAGGATGGTTAAAGGTAACGATAACAAAAACAGTGTCTTCCGGCGCACCGGCATCCATCCATGGGAAACCGGCATTGTTAAAACCACCGACAGGCATCGGGTCCGGATTTTCGTTGAGGAGGCAGGAAGGCGACCACGGCGTGACAACCGTACCACCGTTAATTAGTGTGTCGGCACCGCCTAGATAAGGAATAAAACGGAACGGCGCTGTGGAGACCGTGCCACTACCAGTGTCGCGCTGGAATTCAGCAGTTGACTGATTATAGGCAAATTGACGATCACTACAGACAATCACATTAAACCAATGGCGTTGATCCGAACGAGGCGGCGTAGGAATTGTCTGCCAACCGGAGAACCAAGGAAATGAAATCCAATCTTCCTTGATGCGGGTTTTATCCGCCGGAACGTTCCACATATTCTCTTCAATAGAAAGCCCAGCAGCGCCGCGACGAGCTTCATTCATGATTGAGAGAATACGAGCCATATCCTTGCGACGCTCTTGATCATCTGAGTCGCGCGGATCGCAGTTCTTGCCATCGTACCAAGTGGCAAAAAGGCTTTCGACACCTCCGGTATAAATATTAACTGGAGGATTGGAAGGCCCGTTGGGGAAAACGGTGTCGCGTGTCCCACGCCGATCAAGGGATGGGGACTCATTGTTATTGACGCCAGTATACGTCCGAACTGCTTCGGGGCCATCATCTACGCAGGGGATGAAACCATTCGGATCGCTGGGACTCGACTCGTTGAGAATGGTATTCATTGCATAAAGAGTCGTGTCGTACTGACCGGTACTGGCGTAACGGGCAGCGGCACGAGCCGCATTTTGCAGGGTTACCCATGCCTGAAAAATACGCCCGAACTCGATGATTCCAAACATCAAGAGCAAGAGCGTAGGCAAGGTGATCGCGAATTCGGCCAGCGTTTGACCTTTTCGACGTCTTTCCATCTTTTCGGTGTATGCCTGTGTATCCATCTACACCCCCTAATAACCCAACCCTATGGGCGAGGCTAACCTGTGAATTCCTATAATTGAGACTGCCGCCATTGGTGTTAGCAAAGGCGGCAGTAAGGCGTAACCAGACTTAACGTGTGATACGAGTGAACATACGTGAGGCGATGTCCTCAAAGACTTTTTCGAGTTGATCGCCACCGGGCGCATTATAGTAGTTGCCGCAGTTTTGCTTGGGCGGAAGCGGGTTATATATGGAAGCCCCAGCTTGATAAGCAGCGGCGGCGTTGGCATAGCCCGGAATGGCAGCTTCGCACGGGCCACGTTCTCCAAAAGCCAAGTTGCCATCGCCCGTTACACCATCAGCAGCGGCATCTTCAACAAAATCTTGCTGGAAATCGGTGTCGATACGGTTATTGTCTCCGACATCAGCAATATAACGCAGCAGTTCTTCACCAAGGCAGTCGTTGATGTTATCAGAACAACTACCGGTACCGTTCGGGAAATCCAGACCAAAACCAATGGTGAAAATGGTCGGCAGTTGGAGGATACTGCGGGTATCATCCGAAGCTGATGTTCCACCGAAGGGGCTGATAGGCGGGATTTCGGCTAAAGCGATAAAGTCGGCCCAATCACGCGCGTAATCGTCAACGTCATAGCGCAGTTCACACTCCGGCGAAGTGGCGATATCGATAATGGCATTGTTGGGATCACCAATCGCAGAGTCGGTGCAGGTATGGCGCGACATCGGGCTGTTGTCCATACAGCGAGGCGGCGCGGTATCCCATCCATCTACCAAGCCTGAGGGATTACCGGGTTCGCCATAAGGGCACAAACCGTACGAGCCATATTGACCACGACTTGAGGGGGCAGAGTTCGGATCTCCATAGGGATTGCCACGCACGATAGCCGTTTGGTTACGCTGAACCGGATCGCTACCAGCAGCAGCACCATCACCCAGCATGACCATTACCCAAACCGCACCTGTGTTACCGATACGAACGGTGCGAGGGTCTAGCAAAGCATTGCTGCCTACACGGAGCGCAGCACCTACGTTACTACCGGCACAACCGGCGCGGAATTCATAGCTAAAGAGTGATTTCGCAACTTGACGACTGTAACGTGACGACCATCGACCAGAAGCGTTCATACTGGCATCCCATACCGCGTCATTGAGATTGGGATTCATGAGGGTGGGGTTGGTATTCATAGCAGCGAGTGGGCTGGGCCAGCGCTGGTCAATCTGGGGTTGGGAGGGGTCGATGGGATACGAAACGTTTCCAGTCCCGCCGGGGCCATAGACTGCATACATGGCATTCGTCGGCTGCGAGCTGTAGAGGCTGAAGGGATATAAGAGTGTCGCATTCTGCAAGAAGCAGTTATTGGCAACCGGATAGTCATTCAAAGTGCCGAGAACAGTATTGTCGTAGCCGCCACTTTGCCATGAATTGGTCGCGAAATTGAAGGTTTGGGTGTAACTTACAGCTACACCGCTGTTGGCAGGATCAGCAGGATTATAGGCTGTTCCGCCAATCACATAGCTATCCCACAAGCCATCGTTATTGGTATCGGCATAGTAACCGGGTTCGGCACGTACCCCGACCAAACGATTGAGGGCTTCGACCGCATTTTCTTCGGAGGTAATCATGGGAAGCTGCGGGCCTGTGCCACTGGCGCCACCACTGATGCCATCCGGGTCGATGAGAAAAGCGGTACGGTCAAAGTTGACAAAAGCGACACGGTCACCACGAACAAAGTCTACACGAGTGAGGAATTTTTCGGTTGCATCGCGTACCTGCTTGAATGGCTCACAGATGAGATCCGAGAAATCCCAGTCTCCATTCGGGTCGTTGCAACAACCGTAGAAGTCATAGGCAGGGATAAAAGCATCATAACGATCAGGGTATTGTGAACTCCCACCTATAACGCCCCGCGATTGGAGGAAACTTGTGTAGGAATTGCGCAGTTCTGTCGGTAAGGCGGCAGGGCCAACGCTCTGGGCATAGGGGAAGAAGCGAACACGACATTCAGCACGAGGGTTAGCTGAGTCATTAAAATTCGAAATCACCCAGCTACTAGTCGCGCTATTCCATTTAAATGGCGTGACCGGGAAGTTCGTCTGATCGGCGGTGATTTGAGACTGTGTCATATTCAAAATGGTGCGCCACGTTCGGATGTAATCTCCACCGGGTGCAGGCCATGTTGTGTAGATGCCGTTGCCGCCGTTGATATTGGGGCCGGAATTCAAACGCGGTGGCAGATAGCGCATCCCCTTACCGATGGCGTCCCACTCATCATAGGTCGTCTGATTAAGCATAGACTCGGAACCGTCGAAAATCATGACGATGTCGAGCACAGCGGTTTCGGATATGGAGGTCGCTTCGAGCGTGATGCTGCCCCAACCAATCAGGCGAAGAAAGATGGTCGGAGAGCCGATTTGAGCGGTCACACGAACGAGTTTACGAGGCTGCTGATTCGCGGCACATTCCAGTTCGAGATCGTCAGGATCTGTGGCGCAGGTCTTCACCCATACCGTGGTGGGACTGAGGCCATAAAACTCGATGAACTGACGGGCGGCAAGATTGATGTTGGTGATGTTACGCGCAAAGGCATAGCCTTCGGCAACATCTACGTTGTTACCCGCGCGTGCCAACTCATCGGCAGTTGGCACTGTTCGGCGCATCTGACCGGCAGCGGCGACCGCTGCGGCATCGACAGCGCGGCGCAGGGTGCTATAGCGCACGAAGAGAAGCGAGACATCGGTGACAATACCGACGAAGGCCAACAGAACTACGAAGCCAAAGGCCATAATGACAATGGTTTGACCTGTCTGACCGCGTCGCAGTGTACGCTTCACAAATTTTGATAGGAGAGCGTTTCTCATCATATCACTTATATCCCCTATGACCCCGGCGCATACTTGATACGTGGTTCAACGGATGGGAGTGGGAAGGCAGCCCAAACCGAAATGACTGAACCTGCGTCATTCGGATTGGAAGGATCCAGCGAAGGATCATTGATAATGGTAAAGACGGGATTAAAAACCGGATTTCGCAGCAGGAGGCTGTGACGCCAGTACATCTCGACGAGGACAATACCCTGACTGGGCAAAGCAGAGCGTTGGGATTGATTGGTCATGCTGAAGTTTGAGAGATTCATCAACTGCTCGACTTCATCCATAGTCCATTCAGATCCATAGCACTGCTGACCAGCGGGAAGAGAACGAGTAACACCAATTACGTGTTGACCGGTAAATGAGTAACCGCGCTGTCTTTCATCACCAGCATCATAGCCAATCAGCTCGTAGTAAAGGCGGTTTTCTTCGGTATCGGCTAAACCTGAGGGAAGGAGGTAATTACGCAGATTACTAGCAGTGTAGCCTGACCCTGTATAGTTGATGTAGTTAAAGGGATCACGATTCTTTTCAGTGGTGTCGAAGGTGCATTCATTGGCATTCGTTGGATAACGGCCAATCACAAGAACCTGCTGTTGATTGGCAGGATAGCCGGCAGCAAGACTGAGCTGGCTGCGCATAAAGCTCGGAATCTGAGATGATGAGGATGGATCAACCGTCTGGAGCGCGAAAGCTGAGACGATAATATCATCGACACCATTCCGAGTTTCACCTGAAATGGGATCATCGAACCCACGAAACTCCAAGGGTGACATTGATTCGAGCATCCGACAGACAATGAGATTGTAAAAGCGACGGTATGAAGGTTGTGATTCGAGTGTGGCACAGTTGCGGTAGCTGAGGGAAACGGTTTGATCCGCACTAAGTGTGGGGATCAGACTGCCTTCATTGGGCCACTTCAACGGAGAAGTATCGCCAGTTTGGATGGTTCCATAACGCGCACCGACACGCGTTGTTTCGAGAATGATCAGGTAGTTATTCGCAAACCAGCCAATTTCAGCTAGACCCATCAACAAAATGATGAGGAGTGGAGTCACTAAAGCCAGTTCAACGACACTTTGCCCACGAGAATAATTCCCGTAAACAGCAGGCGTGCCATCCAAGATTTGTAGGATTTTGTGAAGAACTCTTCGCATCGGACGCCCTCAAACAACAACCATTATTAAGCACTTGATAAAGCCTGACGGTTTCATCATACCACAATGTTTAGTTCACGCGTTGTGAGGACTAATAAGAAAATTGATAGGGTTTTGTTCAGGAAAACAACAAACTTCAGAGGAATGAGGGGGTAATTATTCATTCCTCTGAACAATGTGGATTTTTAGGGGAGTTTAGATTTGACAGGATCAAGTCGACTGAGCAAAGGGGTTTTCAAAACGAATGCTGGCGCGAACAGCGTAACCACGGCCATGGCGAGATTGGATAATTGATGGGCGATCCGGATCTTCTTCTACTTTGCGGCGAAGATTGCGGACATGGTTACGAACTAGAGCGGCATCCCCTGCTCCGTGAGGGTACTGCCAGACATCGCTCAGCAGATCCTGAGTACGGTGGAGTTGATTCGGCTTACGACACAAGTATGTTAACAGTTCAAATTCGACCTGTGTCAAGGTAACCGGACGCTCGTTCACAAACACGGCCTGTGTTTCGGGAACTATACGTAGAGTGGGCAAGGTATCACTCATCGTCCCTGAGACACGACGTAGATGGGCACGAATGCGAGCAGCTAATTCTCGAAGCGCGAATGGCTTCCCTACAAAATCATCCCCACCAGCTTCAAGGGCGTCGGGTATCACCTGACGGCTATTGGGTCCAGTGAGAATGATCGGAATATTGGCAGTACGCGCGCTTGAACGGACTTTGCGACAGAGTGTAATGCCATCGAGGCCGGGTGAAAGGACATCGATAACGAATAGGTCAGGAGCATTCTTATCCAACCAGACTAATGCATCTCTGACGGAGAAAGCACAGGCAACGCGATAACCTTCGCGCTTCAAAAAGTGCTCAATCGTTCCTGCGGTTTCAAGATCGTTATCAACAATCAGAATTTTATACATTCTCGACCATCCATCTGGTGCATGTGTACTTGCTCATATGAACAGTATAGCGCGTACCAGATGCGAAATGGTGTAGGCATATCTGAAACTTTTGTGAAATTTAGTGTGAGTTGATTAGTAATAAGGGTACAAATAAGGCGTCCCTACTATCTACTGAGGAATTCCCAGCAGATAAGTGAGGTTAAAGCATGAAACTAACTACAAAGAAATCATGTAGCCTACGCCATGGATTGTGCGGATATAGCGACGATCAGCGTTTTTTTCGATCTTAGAACGGAGGTTACGAACATGAGCACGTACCAGATCCGGATCACCTGTATTGGGGGGGTATTCCCAAACAGCCTGTAAGAGATGCGAGGGAGAGAGGGCACGGTTGGGGTTTTCCATTAGATAACGAAGTAAGCGATGTTCAGTCGAGGTCAGTTGGATACTTGAACCTTTTATATAGACTTGATAGGTATCCGAGTCGAGCTGGAGATCGTTGATTTGGAGCAGTGCTCCGCCATTAGCATCACGAGTACTACGGCGAAGAAGCGCATGAATACGGGCGCGAAGTTCGGCAAATTCAAACGGCTTTACCACATAGTCGTCCCCACCGGCATCCAAGCCATCGACGACGTCTTCGGTCGTTCCTTTGGCGGTCAAAAACAAAATCGGCAAGGCCGCAAAACGCGCATCCCGCCGAAGTTGACGGCAAAACGTAATCCCATCCATGCCAGGCATCATAATATCCAGAATCATGGCAGCCGGGGTACGCTCCTCAATTTTGACAAGCGCTTCGGCAGCAGAGCGTGCCAAGCCAACCTCGAACGACTCGCGTGCCAAGACACGTTCTAGTGTCCCCAGCACTTCAGGGTCATCGTCTACTGCAATTATATAGGTCATAATTCTGTTCCTCCTCGTTTGACCGGGAGCAGTACAAAGAAACGAGCACCTTCGTTGGGTTTGCTTTCTACCCGAATACTACCTCCGATACGTTCGGTAGTCTGGCGGCAAATGTGTAAACCCAGCCCCGTCCCCTCACCGACAGGTTTTGTCGTAAAGAAGGGTTTAAAAACATCATTTATGATGTTCTCTGGTATACCCGGCCCATTGTCCCATACTTGAACCTGAAGATAGTCTTCACCTTCGAGATAAGAAGCTCGAATTCCTAATTTTGCTCCCTCACGCCCAATCAGTGCGTCATGCGCATTCAATAACAAGTTTAACCAAATATCATCAATTAACCCGGGAGCCGCCCATGTCGGCGGTAATGGATCATCCGGCATCTCTGAGACGATCTCGATGTGATCACGTTCGATATGTGCCTTCACCAGCGAAAGGACACCCTGAATTGTATCCACCACGTCTATCTTTTCCGGTGAGGATTCGGGATCGTTGGGGCGCGAGATTGCCAACAGACGCCGAGCGACTCCTGAAGCCCGCTTACCAGCCCGATGAATAGCCTGAAGAGAGCGATAATTCGGTGAATCGGGGTTCTCATCAAGCAACATCATCTCTGAGTCTACCATAATTGTCGTCAGAGGGTTGTTGATTTGATGGGCAACCGCTGCTGCCAGTTCACCCATAGCGGATAAACGAGCCGTTTGCACCAAACGATCTTGAGTTTCTTTCAGTTCAATCAAACTCTTTTCGAGATCATGTACCAACTGCGCATTGGCTAAGGCGGTAGCAGCTTGAGCGACTACCGCGCGTCCCATATCAATATCTCGTTCTGTGAAAACACGACTACGGCGAGAGTCGGCAAATAGAACAATACCCTGCCCCTGCCCTCGTTGAACCAGTGGTAAGCCGACGGCAGAGCGGCAACCTGTACTTTCGATCAAAGAACGAATACCGGGAGTCATTTCTGTTTGGCGGTTAATAATGGTTTGCGACCGGATCGCTTCGATCAAGTCATCCTGATTTGTCAAGTCGATAAAGGGGTGGGGAGCAACTGACCAAACGCCTTGACCGAACGCGAGCTGGATGATGAGTGATGTGCGATCCGGATTTAAGAGTGCAACTTCACACCAATCCGCACCTGTCAAGGCAAGTGCATTTTCAAGCACACGGAACATCCCCTGCGGCCGCGAAAAATTACTCTGACTAGAAAGCATGGCAAGGACTTCCAGTGTCATGAGTTGGATACGGTGGACGGTTTCAGTTGTTGGGAGTGTTTCGGGAGATTGGGTGAAAGAGAATAATATGACACCCAGAACTTGCTCGCCCCCAACAATAGGGACAACTTGAATCGTATGTACGCCGTTACGCTTAAGGGCATCTAATTCACCCGTTGGAAGTGCGGGGTCGCTCAAAGCGATGACAGGAGATGTGTTATTCTCCAATGCTCGTTGGACAACAAGACGTCTTGTCAAGTCAATTACTGGCCCGTGCCCGGTTGCCCAAACCAGTTTAAAGCAGCGGGTTAATAAATTGAGGCGGTTCTTTTCTCGATCCCAGTCATAGATTGCGGCGAGATTTACATTCACCACCCGCATGAGTTGTTCGCACACATTAGGGAGTGTTTTTTCCAACGACAAGGATGAGTTGAGTATCTGACTTGCTTCGACGAGGCCTTGTAACTCGCGTGTACGGGTTAATGCTTCTTCATGAATGCGGGCATTCTCGATGGCAATAGCAGCAAACGAGGCCAGATTTATTAGAAGGTCGAGATGTTTGGGGTCAAATATGGCTTCGGTATTTTTATTATTGACACCCAAAACACCTATACAGCGACCTTCATAGAGGATGGGGACATACAAAAGCGCGTTGACCAAATATTCGGTCTTCACCTTCTGCGGCCCTTGCGCTCCAATCAAAATCGGTTGACCTGATCCATAGACTCGACCAGCAAGAGTGTCTTCAGTCTTAACACGGAAGTTACGCGCGACTTCGACATCAATGCCAACTTTTGCTCGCAAGAAAAGCTGTCCACCCTCTTCATCGGGCAGCAAAATCATTCCTTCTTCGGCATTGGTTAAGCGACGAGCGGCTTCAACTACTCGATTAAGCACCTCGCTTAAGTCCAGCACTTCGGTTAGTGATTTACTGAGGGCAAACAGGGTTTGAATTTCTTCAGTCGAGTTTGATACAGGGGATGCATCCGCAACCGGAGAAACACTATCTGACTTCAGCGGATATTGATCGACCGAGTCAATAGAAGCAAGTGGCAGACCAAGCGCCTTGGAAACCGCGTGTAAAATTGTTGAGGGGGTTGGAATGATGATGGACGCAGAATCGGATAACTCTTCATTCGTCACCGATGCTAGATCGCTCGCTAAACCAATAATCGGAATTGATTGGTTTACTTCCGTCAAGGCGACTAGCGCAGATTCACCGGAACGAAAACTTGTCAGATGGGCATCAACGATCACAATATCAAACTCGCCGTTTGCCAGCGCATAAACACCATCGTTGTGGCTATAGGCTGTTTGAATCAAAAAATGACTGTGAGTTAATGCATCACGTGCAGTACTCATCAGACCAAATTCGCCTGATATGATTAAAACCCGTTTAATATTATCATTCATGCCAGTATCTTCAGCTATTCCGGTTTACTCAGCCGCTTACGGCGTTTCGCTAAATCATCTTCAACATCAGGTGTTGCAGCAGGTTGATCTACAGGACGCTCATCCGCAACCTTCTCTTGTAACGGATTTAGTCGTTCGCCTATTTGAGTCATGCGATTACGTACATCCTGTAGAGCTTCGAGCACCGGCAAAGCAGGCTTGGCTGCCGGAGCGGACTGCGATTCTTGCTCATGGGACGATGCCCCGGAAATTGATTCATCCAGTGCATTGACAGTGCTGATCAGTTCTTGAGTAACTAAACGATGTTCCCGCAAATCAGCGTCCATCATATTCAGCCGCTGCTGAGCACGCTGAAGTTGATCGATATAACGGCGAGCTGTATCGTCTTGACCCGATTGGAGCGCATCATCGGCCAGCTGATCCAAACGATTTACTTCTGACTGCAAATCATCTATCTGTTTTTGAAGTTCATCTTCAAAGGCTAAGGCTTCTTCAATACGTTTACGAAGCACAGGCAATTGATTTGAAGCTGCCTGCCGCGCATCACCGGAAGAAAAAGTGCCAATGCGGCTTAGATCATCTACAGCATCGGCTACTGTGGTTTTAACCAGAATGGTGAGTTTTTTTAGTAAGTCGTCCATAAGGCTATTGTACTGTTATCGTGAGGAGGAATGCAAACTATGGAGCTATAAATCATTTGCAACCCTTCTTCACAAGTATAACCAGTCAATTACGGGCAGCCCTCCCCCCAGTTGAAGGCGTATATGACCATATTCGGCCCACCGGATTGAAGCGAGGCTGTTCCGCCACTGGTAAAAACCGGGCAGAGACGCGGATCATTCACATCATTGCGTGGATCGTCACCGGGGATGTGTTCCGGAAATGCCATCAGGTAGCGCGCATCTTTTTCCTGCAACCAATTCCATAAGGCATCCCCATCCAAGATGAAGGGAACGATTTCCGGACTCACCAACCCTGCTAGATCTAAAATGGGGCGTGGGGCAAAGTAACCTACTGCACCAATATCGTGGACAGCTAAGAGATCCTCCGGCGGGATGTTCGCTTGAATCCAGCGGGCGCTGGTGACCATTTCTTGGTCGATTATGGCTACATCCTGTTTGTATATCCATGCGCCTTGCACAAAAAAGTAGAGCGCGCCAATTAGAAAGGAGAGCGCAACTGAGCGGGTCAATACACGAGAGAGCATGGAGCGACTTCCATTGCGAATTAACCAAACCGTACCTATAAAACCGACCACCAATAAAGCTGGCAGGGCGGGTATCACATAACGTCCATGCTGGTAGTAGGCTGGCAAACGAGCCGCATATAACGCTACTAAGGCGAGCGACCAGAACACAGGAAGTAGTGCCAAAATCTGTTTATGATTCGAGGATACCTGCTTTATGATGACGATGGTGTAATAGACAATCCCGGGTAACAGAAATAAAGCGGCACTTGCTAGCAGCGGAAGTAACATATTCCAAAAACGGACAGGGTAACTTTCCAGCAATAATGGCGCGTATTCGGCCTGTTTTGCAGCGGCAGTATCCGGGAGTAGGCCACCGGTAAGTTGTATATTCAAAGCCAAATAAGGCGCAACAAAGACTAAAAATGCCAGCCCAGCTCCCGCGATCCAAATGAGCAATTTGGAGAAGGTGTCATGAGGGCGGGCGACTAAAATTAAGATACCCGCGATGCCTGCTAGTACGATTCCCTCGGGGCGAGTGATGGTTGACAGCGCGGCGGATGCCCCAAAGAGCGCACCTCTCAGCAACAAGGTGGTTGTGTTCAGTGGTTGTTGGTTGTCCCATTCCCTCCATGTAAGTGTAATGAGAACCAGCGTCCACATGGAAAACAACATTGTTTCCATACCTGAAGCGGCGGCCCAGACTAGATGCCATGCACCTACCACCACCAATCCACCCAAGAAACTTATTACTCGACGACCGGGCAAGAGGCGTGAGGTGAGGTGTGCGGCCAGTACAGCAGACACACCCAGCGCGATTATTCCCAGAAAGTGAGTCCAGAAGCGATAGTCCAGACCTAATTTGTACCCAAGAGAAAGCAGCACTGTATATAAAGGGGAGGTGGAGGCCGCGCTGGGTACGCCGGGTATAAAAGACCAAACACCTGTTTGCGCCAAATTGCGTCCGTAAACTTGATGAATCCAACTGTCATCCAAAGGGAAACCACCGTTGGCAACAAGAACGTAAAAGCATACAGCAATGACCGCAGAAAATGCTAAGAGAAGGTCGGTGGTAGGCAATATCTTAGTCAAGGATTTCATAGAGTCTCACATCTGATAATGGCAAGGGGATTGGTAGCAAGAAATCGGGAGGAGATGTCAAGATTGACCAGAGTTTGCTGGTAGCAGCCCCTGAAACTGTGCCGTCGTCAGAAACCTGTTCGAGCAAAAGGTAGCGAACACCATAACGGTTGGCGATTTCCGGAATTACATCCGGTTCTTCATTGGGCAGTACAACACCCTGAAAACCGGTGAAGTAATAGAGCTGCGCCGGATCGTTTACCATCAAACGGGCGTCCGCCGGTAATTGATCTTTGAGAATCTGATAGAGCGCTGTTGGCGCTGATGAGGCGCGAGGGTTAGCCATATTGAGAGCAAGAGTCAACGCAAGAGCGATCAACACCAACGCACCAGAAAAAAATTGTTTGGCAGTACGGGCATTCCAACGGCGGCGGCGTTTGGAAACCCATTCTATGACATCATCAAGGCCAAGAATTCCTAGCGCAGCCCACCAAGGGACTAAGGCAGCGGCAGAATGAAATAGACCGCCTCTGTAACCGGGGAAAGGGAACACGAACGTCATCGCCAAATGCATGCCTAGCGCATAAATCCAGAATGGGCGAAGAAACGATTGGTGCCGCCGACGCCAAAGCCCGATCAACATGAGCGGCGTCATGACAATCAAGCCTTCCACGGCGATAAACGTCCCAAGGTTGTTGGTCAACGCCAACCAGCGAGATGCAAGAAAATCAGTTAATCCATTGGCGAACAGCGTCGCAGGGGAAGAATCCGGCGGGTAATTAAAGATATCGTCATAGCTGGTGAACCAGATTGTCTGTGTACCACCTACAGGCAAGGGAGATCCAACTAGATTGATATTGCGTATGAACCACGGAGTCATCGTCAACAAATAGGCAAAAGTCATCACCAGAATACCGACCAGACAGCGAAATAGGCGGTCTTTGAAAGAAGATTGATGATGAAACAGAAGCGACCAGATTAAGACCGACCAACCCACAAGCAGAAAGAGAACCCCATCAGCACGGGTGAGATGTGCTAGGGCTGCAAATACTCCTGACAAGATTATCCAGATTAGCCAGCGCCGACGTGGTAGTGACTCATCCACCGAGAAGCCCAGAAAAAGTAAGGCAAGCGCGCCTACAAAGGCAAAAGGGGTGAAGGTATCGATGGCACCCCAGAAGCGCGCAAAATAACCACTAAACAACGTAAGCAGACCAACCGACCAAGCGTGGCGGCGTGACTGCCCTAAGCGTTCACCCAGATAGAACCCGATATAAACAGTTCCTGCCAGCATCAGAACTAGAAAAGACTGAGCTGCGGCGTAATTTTGGGGCGCATTCCATAAGACCATGCCCAAGGCAGCGGTCAATGATGTGAATGGCATCCAGTAGAGATGGGATGGCACGGGTAATTGATCGGGCGCAGCGATATACGTCCAGAGGTAAGGATCGGTTAGACCCTGACCTGTAACAAAGCGGTTGGCTGCATTCAAATGATAGTAAGCATCGGTATAGGTTGGGGCTGTCACAAGCCTAATGATAAAGAATGCGCCTACCAACGCTATAATCGCAAATGCTAATCGCTCACGTATACCTATCAAGAAAAACTCCTCACGCGGGTCTACGGGATTCAGGATCAAACGACCACCACAAACGACGAGACAGTACAAGTAAGATCAGTGTTAGAAATGGCAGCGGAAGATATAAGGTTGGGTGTTCAAATTCTCCATCAACCGTGAGAAGGAAATGCACCCACGGAATCACGGTTAATAGACATACGGATGCCAAAATCCACCATGAGAACCAACGCTGACGCACACGACTCCAATATGCGAAATAGAAGATAAGGGGTAACAGGAAGATCACATAATGAGGGGTAGCAGTGCGCGGCGCAATCAGATGGGTAATGGTTAAGGTGATGGTTATCGCCCACAACACGTGTCCGGGGTTCTTATATAGGGAAACATACCAAGCCCAGAGCATGTAAAGCGCTAATGCCCCGCTCAACAGATATTCAGCCCAGTTTCCCAAACCAAGATAGTAATCGGTAATGATCCAGACGGGAGAACCGAGGGCGGTGTATGTCGGATATAAACCCAACTGCGCCAACCAATCCGAAAGCCATGAGGGTTGGAATAAAAACGAGGTTAGCAAAAGCACAATCATGGTAAGGACAAAGGCGACTAGAAACTGCCAGCGACGATAAGACAAAGACCACAATAGGAAGAAGGGGACGATGAGGAAACCCATTTGCGGCTTCAGTGTCGAGATGGCAAGCGCTACGCCGGCCAAACGATCACGGCTTCTGAAAATCGCCCAAATTGCAAGGATTTCGAGAAAGCAAACTAATAAGCCCGGCTGCCCTAAAAGCAACCCGCGGGCAGAAAAATAGAAAAACAGAGCAAAAAGAGTTAAAAGGGCCGTAACCAGTGGAGATGGTTTCCAACGAAATAGATCGAACAGGAGAAACAATGACACGATGAGACAGGCAGCAAGGAGCACCATCCACAGAGCGGATGCCCAAGCATAATCCATGTAGACCAGCGGCCATATCAAGACGGCCGTATAAAACGGGTAGGCAAAATAACCGGGGTCCTCACCGTCCTGTACAGGCCTACCAAATATCTTCATTTGAATGTTGAGGCTGGCTTGTTCTCCGTAAGGGTTTAACCCATCAATCCAAAAGGAACGCGCGCCTTCCCAGCGGGAGAGGAAGTCATTATGGCCGGGGTAAGGCCGGGTGAGCATATTGTGCGTCATGATGGTCGCGCCAATGATTAAGGCGAGTAAAAATATCATCACCAGCAACAACTGTGTTTTATTACGCAGCACAACACCCTCCCTCAATTCACTTTATAGATGCTCACCCGTAACGAGGTAAACACCGGTTGTAAATAACTGGATTCCTGCGGATTCCATGTTCCTTGCTGACGGGCACTCTCATCGTACCAGATGTAAGTCACGCCAGTTTGCTTAAGAAAACTTTGCCGCCATTCATCACCTGTGGAACTGGTATAAAACTGACGAACCAATGCTTGTTTTTGCTTAAAATCCGCCGTTTCGATCCAGTGACCGAGAAAAACACGTACACCCAGAGCCGCAACTAAACGATGACCACTCCCCGTTCCATCCTCATCAAAAGTAGTTAGTATCAAGTCTTGCGGGGTTATGACCTGACGCAACCAGTCATAACCCGCAGCTTCGTCAGGCTGAACAAACAATTCGGGATTCTGCTGGGGCTGGGACAGTTTCGCAGTGTTGAAAATAATCATGGCCAAGAAAGCCACCGTGGCAAGCGTGCAGTAGAGAACTGATCCCAGAAGACGGGCAGATTGTGGCAAGCGAGAGATCACGCTGCGAGACCAACCGTAAGCCGCCAAGAGCGCCAAAGGCGTTTGAACCCCTAAGAGGTAGCGGCGCTGTGTCGGAAAAGGCGCAAAGATGAGCATTGCAACTAAAGCAATCCAAAGAACGGGTATCCACCATTGATCGTCCGCATCTTCCAACATAAAACGGCGTGCACCGAAAACAATGGGGATTACGAAAGGCAGATAGCCAAACAGATAGTAGGCCGGGTCGGGTGAATGTGTTTGATTCTGAGCGGTGAAATTCGCCCAGATGGGATCACTGTTAAGCACGAGAAATTGATACAGGACAAGCAAAGCGTGAACAGCGAACGGGATTATCAGCCATAGGGCACGCTGCCAAGATAAGCGATGTGCGCTGAAGATGTGATAGGCGGTTAGTAATACAAGCAAAGGCAACAGGAGGAGTATGACATAAGGTTGAAGGATACTTTCGAGAGCGAGGGCGATTGTCAGTAGGCTTAAATTTTTACGGCCACCCTGCCGTACCCAATCATCATAGGCTATAACGACTACAATCTGCAAAATAATTGCAGCAGCAAAATGCGGCATGTAAAGGATGCCCAAGCCGTTAAAGGCGTCAATCAACCAGAACTCGATTGGGCCAACCTGTGCGGTTAGATGCGGGCTAATGATCAGCAGTAACCAACTCCAACCGGAAAAGAGAGTACCGATTATAACTGTCAGCCATCGTTCGGATGATTTTTGAAAAAAGCGACCAGCTAACGACCAAATTGAGAGAACTACCCCTATCGTCAAAAGAAAGCGAGCGATATGAAAGACGAGAGGCAGGGTAAAGGGTGTTAGACGAGCCACTGCTCCCAAGGCAACATAAAAACCCTGCACCAATGGGAGTCCGGGGTGTGATTCATGGGTAAAGAGCAGCTGATAATCCCATTGTCCGCGACTCCCCTGCCACATTTTCGCCATATGACTCGCGAAATCAAACTGTAGGCCTGTCGGGATAGATGCTGCGCCGGTATACTGCCAGCCAGCCGGAGCACTTAACTGGCCGACTAAATAAGGCAGTGAAGTCAGGAGTGCAAAGACAAGGGCATAAACCCAGAGGGCACGGGGAAAGCGTTTCATCATGATGATGAACACTCCGGCGTCCCTATATTTTGGGGATCACTATACAATACCACTTCCAGATCATTAAAATACTGTGATTCGGCAGGGGTGTAATGAGCACTCAGCCACGTAACCGCCTGTTGCAGTTCAGGGCGATTGGCGGCGGCATACTCATCGGCAGCGAATTCGTACACGACCCACCAAACCCGCTGCGCATCACGGGCGGCTTGCTGCACACATTGACTAGCCAAAATATTCAGTGACTGCTGGGTGGGTAGCGCAAGCGTGTCATCGCTGCTGCCCGGTTTGTCCCCAAGGAAGCGCTGGTCGAGATCGCGCTCGTAATAGATGACCGGCAGCGCGGTCAGCTTGTTTTGATGGATGACTACATCGCCTGTTCGCCAATTCTGGCGGATGAACTCTCCGACGCTGGCAAATGGCGAATTGGGAAAGCTTGCCCATGTGTACTGGTAGTACAGACCGATGCCAACTAACAACAGCCCTACCCCGCTGACCAGTGTGGTAATAAAGCGAGGTGTTCCGCTACGGGTGAGCAACCACGCGAGGAGGATATAGAGCATGAGAGCGGACGGCAGGAGTGAACGTTCCAGATAGACGGGTTGTACTTGCGAGACCAGCCACATCAAAGCGGGGGGCAACGAAGCGAGGGCGATTAAGAACAATACTGGTTTGCGATCCACACGTGATCTGCGCCCGCGCCAGAACAAGACAATCTGTACGATAAGAAAGATAACCACAAACAATGATCCCAAGAAAGCAATCATTGATGCGGGCGCGGGAATATCCAAGTTCACGTTCAAGAACGAGCGCACAGTGAGTAACGGCTGCGCTATATTGGGTGGGGACAGCCAGTAGTAAGCACTTACTTTCTGTAACTGTCCGGGTAAATTAACGAGCCAAGGTAGATAGATCAAGAGCGCTATAACTGCTCCCAATACTACATTGAACAACGGCTGCCAACGGCGAGCCACGAGAGGGATCAGAGCTAAAGCCACCAAATAGAAGGCGGCAAGCTGCTGGGTATACATGGCTAAAGCAGCACACACACCAAAGGCTATCCACCAGCTTTTCGTCCGCAGGTTAAAACTTCCCGCCTCATGATTTGATTGACGCCAACCCTTGAGAAAACACCACGTTGCTAACGCGAGCAACAAACCTAACAGAGCATACATGCGCGTTTCTTGCGAGTACTGAACATGAAAAGGCGTGATGGCTGTTATGAGAGCAGCGACTAAACCGGTTGAGGTATCAAAGAGATCACGCGCGATTAAATAAATGACCGCAACAGTCAAAACACCTAGTAAGACACTCCACAAGCGAACAACAAAGGGACTCTGCCCGAAAAGAGACATCCACAAGTTGAGGGTTGTGTAGTAAAGGAGGGGGTGTATATCTGAAGCACCCCCTGCAACCGGTGTAAGGGTTCCGGCAACCATGGCATCCAGACCTTTTTCGGAAAAAAGTACTGCAAATGCCTCATCGTACCAAAGATTGCGTGCCCCTAAATTTACGAGCCTGATGATGAAGGCAAGAGCCAAAATCAAAACAAGCCAAGTTATATGACGCCTAGGCATAAGTTGATTACTGATCCCAGACTTCGATCTTCTGAACCACAGCGGCACCGGGACGCTTGAGTATATAAACGGAGAGTTCGTTGGAAGACTCGAAGGTCACCAATTCCCAACCAATGCGCCCTAATTCGTTCAAGGCAAAATAGATGGGTTGATCTTTCCAATCCGGTTTAGATTCGCCATTGGTACGATATTGGATGCCGTAAGAGCGCTTGACTTCGAGCGCCATATACTGCCATGGAGAGGAAGGATCGCTGGAAGCACCGTTGTTTGAAACAGCAGCACTGACCGGCGCTAATTCATCTAGCTTTTCAAGCCACTTCTGAGCGGTGGGATCTCCTTTAATTTTGAGAAGTAGTGAACGCGCTTTATCGTACTGCTTTTCATTAATCAAATCTTTGGCGAGTTCGAGTTCCTGACGCGGCATACCCATCGCTCCTGAATAGATAATTTAAGGACAAGTTGAATAATCATCAGCGTAACACAATTTCACGGAATGAGTCCTTGATGATCTCGTGATTGGCGCAGAATACGATAGAGCGCTACTGAAATCCCTATCAGAATTGCGGTGCGTGCTAGAACTAAGGCAGCGAATGGTGTGAGCAGAGCACCGGTTATTTCGCCTCCGGTATCCCCTGTGCGAATGAAGAGGAAGGGGTATTCGACAAAGGTTACCAACATGAGCAATACCACGAGCAGCACGCCATCACGATTAGGGAAGCAGAGTAAGACAAAGGGGATGATTTGTACGAGCCATTGAGGACTCCAGCCCTGCGCTTGCAAGAAAAAGATAAGAAGCGCTAGCCCAACAAACGCGACGAGGCCGCGATCATCAAAGCGACGTGTTTTCAAAAAGACCGCCAAACCTATGACAGCTGCAAGCGCTAAACGGACAAGACCCGGTATACGTGCAGGATTGCCTATCAGTATGTCCGCTCTTTCGGGGTACAGACGATCTTCGAGCGGACCGAAATTCCCTGTTCGAAAGTTACCATCGATTAATGCCCAGACCGTCTGATAGGAGGCTTTGTTGAATTGCGCAGTCAAGGATGGGAGGGTCATTGTGGCGTTCTGAGAAAAGAAAAACAGGTAAACACCCCCTATAACCACCAACACGATAAGCGTGATGATGAGGGCGCGGCGGACATCATAGTAACGCCAAGCGGCAGCAAGGGCGATGATGGGGGTGAATTTGATGAGCACCCCGATTGAAACCGCAAGAGATGAGCGTACGTCCTGA
>JAFLCH010000047.1 GCA_017303775.1 Anaerolineae bacterium
CCTAACCCGGCAGCCGCACAAGGCGCTGCACGCCGAAGCATCAGGGGAGGCAGAAAACAGGCGAGGGTGGCGCAGACAAGCTCAGAAGCTCGCCCCTTAGAGGTCGCTGCTGCCATTTGGTGAGGGGGAGATGGCAGGGTTGGCGGCATTGGCGGCAGTGACATTAGCATTATAGTGACAAGAAGTTGCAAGTTATCAGCTACAAGTGGGAAATGCCTACCGAGGCGAAGGCCAGACCTTTGCTGGAAGGGTTGGCGGCGGCGGCGGCGGCGTGGCGGTGAAATGCGGCGGGAATGAGGGAGATTGGGATTGCCAAGGCCGCCACAGCCGCCAGACGGGGCGTGATGGGAACAGCGTGCCGATGTGGTCGGGAATGGTGTGATGCCGGTATGCGGTTGTTAAGGTGCGCGGCGTCTGCTGATGGAACGAACGCCATACACAGTGTAGCACAAATGAGCGAGTTTAGGGTTACCAAATGGTCACTATTTGGGGACGAGTTTTCTAACCATTTGAGGGAGCGGAATTGTTAAGACGGTTGAGGAATGGTTAGAAAATGGTTTGTGAGGGTATGAGGGGTGTTCAGCAAGCAGACGGCAGGGATGGTCGGACGCCGAGTAAAGGCGTCCGTGTATGGTGCAGGTTTTGGGATGGTTAGTCGTCGAGGGAGATGAGGCCGTGTTTGATGGCGATGCGGATGAGGCCGGCGAGATCGTGGATGCCGAGTTTTTCCATGAGGCTGGCACGATGTTTTTCGACGGTGCGGGGGCTGATGATCATCATATCGGCGATTTCCGAACCGGTGTGGCCTTCGGCGATGAGTTGAAGGACTTCACGTTCGCGGGGGGAGAGACGGTCAAAGAGGGTGACTTCCTGCGAGTTCATGAAGTCGGAGAGGAAGATTTGTGAGACGGCGGAACTGATGTAGAGTTCGCCGCGATGGACGGCGCGAACGGCGAGGAGGATGTCTTCGGTTTCGGAGCGTTTGACGAGATAGCCCTGCGCGCCGACCTTGAAGGCCTGACGGACGGTGAGTTCATCGGCGTGCATGGAGAGGACGATGACGCGGGTGGGAAGTTGGAGGGCGTGGATGCGTTCGACGGCTTGAAGCCCGTTGAGGCGGGGCATGGAAATGTCGATGATGAGGATATCGGGTTGGAGACGTTCGACCATTTCGATGGCTTTGAGGCCGTCTTCGGCTTCCCCGACGACTTTGATGTCGGTGGAGCGTTCAAGGAGGGCGGTGATGCCCTGACGGACGATGGAATGATCGTCAGCGATGACGATATTAATCATGGGGTTCTCCTTTGAAGGTAAGGTAGGCGGTCAACTCGGTGCCCTTCCCCACCTGAGACTGGACGGTGAGGTAACCGTTAAGGAGGGTGAGCCGTTCTTCGATTCCGAGCAGGCCGATACCTCTGGGCGGACTGGCAGGGCTGCGCAGCGATTTCAGATCGAAGCCTTTGCCGTCGTCCTGAACACTTAACTGAATGATTGTGCCATCATATTCGAGATTAACGAAGACCTTATGTGCTTCGGCATGTTTGATGACGTTGGTGAGGGCTTCTTGAAGGAAGCGGTAGAGGGTGATGGAAATGACACCGGGCAAGGTGGGGAGATCGTGACCTTCATAGAAGACCTGAATGCGCGTGCGGCGGGTGAAGTCGCGGCAGTGGGCATGGAGGACAACGTTAAGGCCGATGTTATCGAGGGCGGAAGGACGGAGGTTGTGGGCGAGCTGGCGGATTTCGTCCATGGTGGTGTCGAGGAGGTTGATGGCATCGCGCAGGCGCTGGCGAACAGGTTTGAAGTCGGGCGGGAGTTCGGCCATGATGACTTGAAGGCTGAGGTTGAGGCCGGTGAGGGCTTGGCCGGCTTCGTCGTGAAGTTCGTAGGCGATGCGTTTCCGTTCCTCTTCCTGCGTGAGAATAATTTGCTGGCTGAGGTGTTCCATCTGCTGACGGCGGAGGGATACTTCATCAAAGAGGGCGGCGTTACGCATGGCGACGGCGACCTGCGCGCTGAGGGTTTCGAGCCGTTTCTGGTGCGAGTCGGTATAGGTGCGCGGGCGGAGCGATTCGACGATGAGGAGGCCGGTGATGCGTTGATCTTCTTGAAGCGGGACGGCGAGAATGGATGTCCCGCAGAGCCAATTTTCGAGCAGTTCAGGGGCGGTATCGTTGGTATCGGTGAGGATGAGGCTGCGACCGGTGGCGATGACTTTGCCGAGGATGCCGACGCCCGATGTGTAGGGATGGATGGCATTGGAGCGCCCGATGTATTCCGGCGGGCCGAGCCAAGCAAGGGTGGTGGCTGTGCTGGCGGCGGGGTCGATTTGGATGAGGCTGGCACAGTCGAACTCGATGAGGTCATTGAGGAGGTCGAGGATGATGTGGGCGAGTTCGCCGGAACGGTAGAGGTGCTGGAGGGTTTGGCTGGCACGGTGGAGGGCGGTGAGTTCTTCGAGATGGGCGTGATTTTCTTCGTCGAGCAAGGCGTTGCGGACGGCGTTGACACCCAAATTGACGAGCAGTTGAAGCGCCTGTACGCGGATTTCGGTGAAGAAATTTTGGGCGGCGCTATAGAGGCAGAAAACGGCCAGCACCCTGCCCTGCTGGACGAGAGGGAGGATGGCACAGGCGGTGAAGCCGCGATCGCGGGCGGCTTGATCGGACGCGCCCAACTGGTTGACGATGATGGGGGCTTGATTGCGGATGGCTTCGCCGATGGGGGTTTGACCCCGTGGGGAGTCGTCCCATGTGTATTCTTCGGAGTCAATGTAGGCAGTGCCATCACCAAAGGCAGCGACGGGATAGACGCGATAGTCGCCTTCATAGACGCGCCCGACCCATGCCATTTTGATGTGAAATTCTTCGACGGCGAGCTGGCAGACTTTGGCGATGGTGGCTTTGCTGGAGGCGCGGATGAGCAACTGGCGGGAGGATTCGATGGTGGCATTGAGGTTACGGATGGTTTCTTCGAGATTTTGCTCGCTGAGTTTACGGGCGGTGATGTCGGTGATGGTGATGAGCGCGCCACTTTGAACGGCATGGACATAGGTGGGAGTGGCCGTGATTAAGGCCCACATCCATGTGCCATCTTTGCGTTTCATGCGGTAGTCGGAGATGCCTGTACCGGCGATGAGCTGGCAGAGGGTTTGGGCGTTGAGGTCGGGGAGCATGTCGGAGAAAACGAAGGCTTCGCCCATGAAGTCGAAGAAGCTTTTACCGAGCATTTCGTCCTGCGAGAAGCCAAGCAGCCCGATGATTTGGGTGTTGACGAAGGTGGTTTTGCCTTCGTTGTCGATGCTCCAGATGCCTTCTTGAACGTTTTCCACGATCTCACGATAGTGACTTTCGGAGATGGAAAGTTGTTCGCGGGCGCGGACGATTTCGGTGATGTTGCGATTGATGGAAACTAAGCCAACAGGGTTACCGGCATCATCATATAAGGGCGTGGTGGCGGCGAGAATGTAGATGGGGGTTCCATCTTTGTGGGTGTGGGTGGTTTCGGAGTGGACACTACCGGTGCTGATGATATTACGGATGGCGGTATCGCGCTCACGTTTGGTGAGCGAAGAGCGCAAGATTTCACTGACGTGGTGACCGATGGCTTCGGCGGCTTTCCAGCCGTAGATTTGTTCGGCGGCATTGTTCCACGAGATGATGTTCAGGTGCATGTCGGTGGCGATGATGGCATCACTGACGGCATTGAGGAGGATGGGCGGCGCGATGAGAGAATGGGCGAGTTCCGGGTTGCGATAGGCCATTTTATCGGCGCGGGCGGAATAGGTTCGGAGGCGCATGAGGTTGCGAAAGCGGATCTGGGTTTCGTAATAGTCGAGGGGGAGCAGCAGAATATCATCCACAGCGCTCATGAAGTTTTCTTCGATGGAAGGGAGCGCGAGGCGGGGGGTGACAAGCAGCAGCGGGATGATGGCGGGAAAGACTTTTTGGCGGTGTTCGATGAGGAGGCGGAAGCAGCGCTGGAGACCGGTATAGTCAACGATGATGAAATCCGGTGTGCTGGAGTCTTGTGTGAATTCAGTTAAGATGGCGACATTTTGGATTTGACCAATGGCGGAGATGAGGGTGCTACGGGTATCGCTATCACCTACTGACAGGAAAATTGTGACCTGCTCGATGGATAACAAATCAAAGACCTTTTGTAATGTCTGCCCTGAATGCGGGTGAACTGGCTGCATTGATAGCCTCGATTGTACGGACGTAATACCCCGTCATTTTCACTATAGCATGGCGAGAGATAAATAAGCTTCCAGAAAGACGGAAGCCTTAATATAGAGAGCATAAAGAGGAAAATCATGCAGCCTTAATTATTGAGATGGTGCGTAAAACCCCCTACCCCAACGGATTCGTTAAGACCGTGGTGGTGGTTAGTTCCCCCTCGTTTCCCCGTGATTTGTGCCTAAAACCAGACTTAATTAATCGTAACAGAATGGGTAGTTTACGCATTGGAAATGGGTAAAACCCCCCATTCACGCGGACAATGGTTTGGGGTGATAGTTAATACAGAGTTGAGAAACACGCAGTCATCGAGCAAATATTACGGAAGCACGCAGGAAACGAAACCAAGCATGTCGAGAATTCTGGTCATAGAAGATGAAAAGCCACTGCGAAGCAACATCGTAGACATCCTGAGCATGGGTGGATATGAAGTTGTGGCGGCCCCGAATGGCAAGATGGGCGTGGAGATCGCAACGGCAAGTCATCCTGACCTGATTATTTCGGACATCAGCATGCCGGAAATGAGCGGCTACGATGTACTGGTTTCGCTGCGTGAGAACCCACAGACGGGCTGCATCCCGTTCATCTTCCTGAGCGCGCTGAGTGATCGTACGTTTGTGCGGCACGGGATGGAACTGGGGGCAGATGATTATGTGACGAAGCCGTTTTCTCATAACGAACTGCTGGCGGCGGTGCAAGCGCGGCTGGAACGTCAGACGGAGATCAAGGACGCAAAGCTGAGCCAGTCGAAGCTGATCAAGCGGCAACTGTCGCGAGTGGTTTCACACGAGCTGCGGACACCGCTGGCGGCGATCATCATGATGCAGGATCTGGTTTCGGAACAGTGGAGCCAGATGAGCCGGGACGAGCTGCGGAATTCACTGGAGAACCTCCAGTCGAGCAGCTACCGACTGCACCATCTGGTGGAGCAGATCGTGCTGATGGCGGAGATCGAAGCGGGGAACATGAGCACAGAGGCGCTGGATAAGACGGGCGTCGAGGGGCAATTGTGGCCGCTGCTGATTTCGGCGATCAATCTGGGACGGCGGTTCGCCCGACGTAACCCGCAGGGGATGATCCGGTTGAATGACCGGGATCGTGATGTGCTGGTGCTGTGCAACGCTCATGCTCTGACACACGCGATTGCCGAACCGATAGCGAACGCGCTGGACTTTTCGCCGGACGGATGCGACATCTCGATCTGGACGACGGAGAGCGACGCGTGGATCAACATCGTGGATTACGGGCCGGGGATGAAGGCTGAGCAGATCGAGCATGCGCTGATGGACTTCGAGCAGATCAACCGGGAGATGCAGGAGCAGCAGGGATTGGGATTGGGACTGCCGCTGGCACGGAAGATCGTCAGCAGCCACGGCGGGATGATGGATGTGCAGTCGATGGTGGGTAAGGGAACGCAGGTCACGATCCGGCTACCGATTGAGATGCCGGACGCGTAGGAAAAAATAAAAAATAGATTTATTGACCGTTGTTACGAGGAATCTAAAGACTTAGTTGACCCTGTCAATGCAAGACTTAGATCAAAAGTGAGTGAGTAAGGCAATTAAGCCGCAATCAAATTCAGTCAAGGACTAAGGAGACACAAAAATGTACAACCGCTTCTCGATGCACAAAGATGAACAGGGTCAAACCGCCCTCGAAACCGCGATCATTTTGATTGCATTCGTCGTAGTCGCATCCGTATTCGCCTTCACCATTCTGTCAGCCGGCTCGGCTTCGACCGAAAAAGGCAAGCAGGCGATTTATTCAGGTCTGGAAGGCGTCCAGTCATCCATGAGCATCAAGGGTTCCGTCATTTCCGAAGGCAACGCCGGTGGTACGGCTGTTGACAGCGCGATCTTCACCCTGTCGTTGGTGGCCGGTGGCGAACCCGTCAACCTGAGCACGACCAATCCTGAAGTTGTGATCAGCTACAAGGACAACGAACAGTTCGAAAACAACGTGACCTGGACTGCTGACTGGATCGTGAGCAAGCAGGCGACCCCGGATGATCTGTTGGAAGAAGGCGAACTGGTGGAAATCACTGTTGACCTGAGCAGCCTCGGCACCGCTCTGGGCGCGAACACGGCCTTCAGCCTCGAAATCAAGCCCCCGACCGGCGCAGTGCTGAACATCAACCGCACGACCCCGGCCGCGATCCAAGGCGTGATGGATCTGAAGTAAGCAAAACTCCCTCGTTCATAACGAGAACGTACAGCAGGACGCCGGTTGGGTCACACCAAGCGGCGTCCACCTAATACCGAAAAAGAAGAAGAAGACAATTTTTACAAGCACAATTCTTTGACCGCACGATGGAAGCGCATAAGGACAAGATGATGTTCGACGAACATTCCACAGTGAACAGTGAAAACGGACAGGCAGCCTACCAGATGTTTTTCATCCTGTTGGTGGTGATCGTGGCGGGCGTGACTGTGTTCACGCTGACCAACGGAGCGGGGATCAGCGCTGAAGTAACAGGGCAATATGGAACGAACGGGATGGAAGTGGGGACGAAGGCGCTGGTGGCACTGGCGCTGGCGATTATCCCGGCACTGATCATCATCGTGAACACACCATGGTTTATGGGACGTGGGAGCAGCGAAAAGCTGACCGACGAAAACGCATAGCAGACACACAATTCAATATCCCGGATCGGGTAAATTTGTAAATCAAATGGCACGGCCAGCCACCCCGATCAACCTCATTCGGTCTTATTGCTCATCACGAGCATGGACATTTGCCCTACACACCTGGCCGTGCCTGTAGGGCAAATTTTTTTATCGCAAAAGATGTAAAGTGGGCGGTTCGAACAATGGATGCAGAACAGAGAATACAAGCCCTTGAGCAGGAACTCCAAATCCTCAAAAGTCAGATACAGGTGACGCTGCTTGATATTCAGGCTTATCTGCTGACCAACACGTACCCGAACCTACGCGGCAACGATTCAAGCCCGGGGACGCCAAAGGCAAGCAGCGACGACAAATTGGAGGATGACTCAGCGGGCATTAAGGTGAACAAGGTAGCCGCCCATCCCACTTTGCACCAGAGCATGCCCGAAGCCATCCCAGCAGCCAAGCCCGCCGCCCCCCCTCCCCCACCGACACCTGTGATGCCTGAAGTAAAAGAGGCAGCATCGATTGACGGGCAGGAACAGTGGGTGATGCAGAAGGTTGACCAGATCGGCCCGGCGCGCACACGCGACCTGATACAGGTATACGCGGAAAGCGGACGGTTCACGCCGGAAGTGGCTGATTTGCTGATGCGCTTCCTTGAGTTGTATACGGAAGTGGACACCCCGACGCTGCCCACACGACCGGCGGCTGCACCGGCACGCAAGTCGACGGCGGCGGTACCGCATGTGCCACAGGCACAGGTGATCCCAACGGAGACGAAGAAGAAGCGCAAGAACGCCCCGCCACCTGTCCCCGCCCCTACCCCTGCCCCAGTGGAAGTTAATCCTGTTCAGGGTGAAGGTGAAGAAGTGCCGGATGAACAAAGCGTGGTGCTGCGACTGATTGCCGGCGTCCAGAATGCGGGCGCGGGTGTACGCTGGAGAAAGAATAATGGATAAAGCGATTACGACGGCCATGCTGATCATCATCAGCATGATTATGTCCATGATGTTGTTCAACGCGGCCTACCCGGCGGTGATGGAAAGCAGCGACGCGATCACGACGATGGCAAACCGAACGAACGAACGGATGAAGAGCCAAGTTGAAATCATCCATGCTGCTGGCGAGCTGGATAACACGGGTTGGTGGCAGGATACGAACGGGAACGGACAGTTCGAAGTGTTTGTGTGGGTCAAGAACGTCGGAGAATTACGGATCACCGCGATTGAGCAGACGGATGTGTTCTTCGGGCCAGAGGGGAACTTCGCCCGAATTCCGTATTCGGCGAACGGGAGCAACGGTTACCCATATTGGTCGTGGTCACTGGAGTCGGGCACGAATTGGGACCCGAATGGGACGCTGCGGATTGTGATCCGTTACGGGTCACCGCTGTCGCAGGGGCGGTATTACATCAAGGTCAATACACCGAGCGGCGCTTCGGCGAATTACTACACAGGGATGTGAGGCATGGAGACGGTACTTTCCGCCATTGTTGTGATTTTCATCGTGCTGTTCGCGGCACTCACGCTGTCACATGCCTTTATTTCCAGCCAAGATCAATATCAGGCGACTTTGCAGGGAATGGAAGAGCGGTTGGCGGAACAGGGACGGACGAGCGTTGCGATGGTGCAGGCGCGGACGACGAATGACGGCAGCGTGGTACGAGCGACTTATGAGAATAATGGCACGGTGAAGATCAGCGATTTTCAGGAATGGGATTTGATCGTGCAGTACTACGATACGTCTGACCCTTCAAATTACCACGTGGAGTACCTGCCGTATGTGGCGAGCAGCCCGACAGTGGATCAGTGGACGATTTACGGGATCTACGCGAACGCGAAACAGGGATTGGCGGAGCATTTTGAACCGGGAATCCTGAACCCCGGCGAGCAGATTATGGTGGAAGCGCCGTTAAGCCAACCGGTGGCGGCGGGGACACAGGTGCAACTGACGCTGGCCGTGAAGAACGGCGTGACTGTGCCGCAGGTGTTTGTGCGCAACTTCCCGCCGGTGCTGGCGATTAATAACGCGATGCTGATCCCGGCTGGCGGGACGGCCTTGATTAATGAGGTTCAACTGCTGACGACGGATGTTGACAATGAGACTGATGAACTGGTGTACACGGTGACGACGCCGCCAGCAGAAGGGGCGCTGACACTGGGCAGCACGTTCACACAGGATGATATTGACCACGACCGGTTGGAATACAGCCACACGGGGAGCGGCGCAGACAGCTTTGAGTTTATGGTGAGCGACGGTTTGGACGTGATCGGCACCTATACGATGACGATTAATGTGAGCGAACCGCCGCAATTGATTGTGAACACAGGGATGGTGATGGCTTCGAACACGAGCAGCCTGATCGGTGATTTGATGCTGATGGCAAGCGACCCGGATAACGCAGCGGATGAGATCACTTTTACGGTGACGAGCCTGCCGATACAAGGCAGCTTGAGCATGACGACGTTCACGCAGGATGATATTAACAATGCGCTGCTGCAATACACGCATGTGGGCGCAGGGCCGGACAGCTTCCAGTTCACGATCAGCGATGGGTTGACGGAAATCGGGCCTTTCACATTCGGTATTACTGTTAGCTAGGTAAGCTGTTTAATGGGTAACGCAAGATGAGCGGTGATAAGAAGCAGGCAAAAAAAGTCATTTCGTCGGGAAACGCAGAACTCGACGGGCGTATGGGCGGGGGGCTGCCCCGTGGAACGCTGGGATTGATCGAAGGTAATTCGGGTTCCGGCAAGTCGGTTTTGTCGCAGCAGATTATGTGGGGGGCGCTACAGGACGGGTATACGGTGAGCCTGTTTTCGAGCGAAAACAGTGTGAAGAGCCTCGTACCCCAGATGAGCAGCATCGACCTCGACATCATGGAATTTCTGCTGCTGGGGAAGTTCCGAGTGTACCCGGTGGAATTTTCACATCTGGGTGACAACGCGGTAACCGAGTTAATCCAAGCGATGAAGCGCGAGAACGAGTACAGCCGGGATTTGATTGTGGTGGACTCGTTGACTTCGGCGATTATTCACACGACGCATGAGCAGTCGATACTGAACTTCTTCGAGGAAGCGAAGCGGTTATGCGCGCAGGGGGTCACGATCCTTGTGACGCTGCATAACCAAGCGGTGGCGAGCGACATTGTAGGAAGCATCCGGTCGATGTGTGACGCGCACATCAACCTAAAAGCAGAGCAAGACGGTCAGAAACTGGTCAAGATTCTGGAGGTTGCAAAGATCCGGGGAGCAGCAAGCGTTACCGGAGATATTGTCGGGTTCGATGTCGAACCGGGTTGGGGGATGCGCGTCATCCCGATCAGTAAAGCACGAGGTTAGTTTCACATGGCAATCAATGCACTCCCATTCGAATTTAGTGATCAGCCCCGTTACAGTTGGGAACAGATTGAGGGATCGCTTTCGCCGGAATTACGAGAAGCGTGTTTACAATCGACGTTTCTGTCGGCCTATGTACAGCGACTGCCGTTGGAAGAGATCGGCGTTCCGGAATATCATGCAAAGCCGTCGCGCGCGCTGGGCGGGGCGGAATACAAGAACTTCATTTACGCGATCAAGGATGGGCTTTTCGTCCATATTTATCCTGATCAGACGGGCGCACGTGATTATCATGTAGCGATTGAGCCGACGGTGGTGGTGGGGATTGACCATTTGCTGCCAGCGATTGAGGAAAAGCTGGTGGCGTGGGCGGAAGACATCGGACGGATTGAGGACAAAGAGGAAAAGAAGGCATTCCTGCTGAAGCTGATCGATATGATTTGCACGACACGACGCCAAGCGCCGAACGGCAAGAGCAAGCCGGCGCAGATTGTGGTCAGCCAAGCGGAACTGGAAGCGATCCGCTACCGGGTGCTGCGGGATAAGGTCGGGCTGGGGATTTTGCAACCCCTACTGCTTGACCCGAATATTGAAGACATTAGCTGCAGCGGTGTGGGGCCGATCTTCATCGAGCACAAGATATTCAAGAGTGTGCAGTCGTCGATTACGTTTTTGGATCATGACGACGTGGACAACTTCGCGGTGTGGCTGGGCGAGTGGATTAAAAGCCCGGTGACTGTGCGTAACCCGCTGGTGGACGCGGTGCTGCCGGATGGGTCGCGTATCAATATTGTGTACGGGCGCGAGATTTCCAAGCGTGGGAGCAACTTCACGATCCGTAAGTTTTCCGGCACACCGACGAGCGTGCTGGAACTGGTGGACTTTGGCAGCTTGAATTACACGATGGCGTCGTACATGTCGCTGATGTTGGAAAACGGGATGAACTGCTTCGTGGTGGGTTCAACGGCTTCCGGCAAGACGACACTGCTGAACGCGGTGACGGCGTTTGTGCGGCCTGAAGCGAAGATTGTGACGATTGAGGACACGCCGGAAGTGCAGGTTCCGCACAACAACTGGCTGCAAGAGTCGACACGCAGCAGCGGCGGTGGTGAGAAAAAAGGCAGCGATGTGGGGATGTTCGAGTTGTTGAAAGCAGCTCTGCGTCAACGTCCTGAACTGATCATCGTCGGTGAAATTCGTAGTGTGGAAGCGGTGGTTGCGTTCCAAGCGATGCAGACGGGCCACGCGGTGATGTCGACGTTCCACGCGGCATCGGTTGAAAAGCTGATCCAACGTTTGACGGGTGATCCGATCAACATTCCGAAGACATACATCGACAACTTGAATTTGTGTGTGATCCAGTCGGCGGTACGGCTGGCGAATGGTAAATCGGCACGACGGGTGTTGAGCATCAATGAGATTATAGGTTATGACCCGGTGACGGAGAGCTTCTCGTTTCTTGAGGCGTTCCGCTGGAACCCGGCGACGGACGAGTTCGAGTTCCCCGGTTATATGAACAGCTACTTACTAGAGCAGATCATTTCGATCAAGCGCGGTATACCGCCGCATCGTCGTAAGGAAATCTACAACGAAGTGAAGCGACGAGCACGCATCTTCGAGAAGCTGCACAAAGAGAAAGGCATTACGGACTTCCATGAGTTCTTCCAAGTCCTCTCCGAAGCACGCAAGCAAAAACTCTTTTAAGAGTGTTTCACCGTTCGACATGTTCTATCAATTGACGTACATGTCGGCGATGGCGGCTTCCGGTATATCACGCGCGAAGGTATTTGAGATCGCATCCCAGTCGAAATCGGACGCGGCAATGTATTTTGCTGCGGTCAATACGCTGGTGGACGAGTTCCGGTATGACTATCCGGAAGCGTGTCGAGCGATCGGGTTAAAGTCGAAATCGGACAACATCAAGAGCTTCTTGCTGCGGCTTTCGGACGCATTGCGTTCGGGCGAACCGCTGGCGGATTTCCTCGCACGGGAAGCGGAAGTGATGAGCGAAGATTATGAGAACGGGTACGAGCGCGATCTGGAAAGCCTGAAGCAATGGTCGAACGCGTTTTCATCGATTGTGATGTCGGTGGCGCTGATCGTGATCATTCAGGTGATCTCGGCGATGATTTACTCGATGAACGTGACGGTGATGGGCGGGCTGGTGTTCACGGGTGTGGTGATGGCGGGGTTTGGCGCGTGGATCATCTACCGCTCGGCACCGCAAGAGGTGATGACGGTGAAACCGTCGTTGGGATCGATGGAGCAACGGCGAGCGTTGAGTCTGTTCCGGTCGCTGGTTCCGGCGGCAGTGGTGGCGACTGTTAGCCTCGGTTTGTTCGGGCTGCCGCTGGGATGGGTGTTGATCATTGGGGCGGCGATCATCCTACCGATTGGGGTAATCAGCTTGCGGAGTGACCGCAAAACGACTAAGAAGGATGTTGAGTTCAGTACATTCCTGCGTTCGGTGGGTGGTATGGCGACTTCGAGCGGTACGACACTGAAGCAGGCGCTGACGAAGATTGACCTGAGTTCGTTCCCGTATCTGGAGCCGGATATTGACCGGTTGAGCACGCGCTTGCAAGCGCTGGTTGAGCCGACGGTATGCTGGCACAAGTTCGGGTTGGAGAGCGGCAGCCGGTTGATCAGCGAGGTGAGTGATATTTTTTACGGCGCAGTGAAGATTGGTGGTGAGCCGGAGCGCGTGGGTTATTTGTGCTCGCTGTTCACGGCAAAGACGACGCAACTGCGTGCTAAACGGCGGTTGACCGCAGGTACGTTCTCCGGTTTGGCGACGGTGATGCAGGGTGTGGTAGCGGTCATCATGATTTTCGTGCTGTCGATTGTCAAGAATTTCTCGGACATGGTGACGACATTGATGCCTGCGAACACGGATTCACTTTCGACTGCGCCGGCGATGAGTTTGGGGATGGCACAGTTCACGCCGGAAGATCTGGCGTTTTTGACGGGGATCACGGTGGTGATGATATTGATGCTGGGGCTGGTAAGCTCGGCGGCGATGATCTTCAGTGATGGTGGATACAAGCTGAAGGTGCTGCTGTACCTGTCGATGCTGGTGTTCATTTGTGGGGTGAGCTTCCTCGTCGTGCCGCCCATGGTTGCCGGTATTTTGGCCGGCGCAGTATAGGTGGAGGAATCGTATGTCGCTGCTTGATGAAATTCTTTCCCAACAGGCCGTTGTAATCAGCGCAGGTGTGGCTGTGCTGTTCATCTTCGCGGCGATTTTTGTGGCGATGCTTTCGCGAGTTAAGAAATCGCGGGCGCGCCAGCAACGACGGCGGGCAGCGGCAGCGGCGCGGGCTGCATTGATCCAACAAGAAGTACAGGCACAGGCACCGGTTGAGGCGGCAGCGCCGATGAACGCAGCGGTGGCGGTGACAAAAGCAGCCACCCCTACCCCAACAGCGCCTGTGACCCCGGCGGCACCGGCAATTAAGCCACCCGCCGCACCGATCCTGGCGGCGGCTGCCCCGGCAGCACAAGAAAAACCTAAAGAAGAAACCGCTTCGCCCGCGATGAACGATTTGTTATCAAGCGTTTTTAGCGATGAAGAAAACTCGGCCCGTCAGGCACTGCTCCTCAAGGGTATGGAGCCTGTTGATGTGGAAGACCTCGTCATGCTGTGTAAATCGGTTATTGGTCAACTGCGCGGGGAAAAGCCATCACACGTTGTGACGATTAAGGAGCAGCAGTTATCATGACCTCTCATACTAATGAGCATATTCGTAAAGTCACAAGCGAGCTGAGCAACGAATTTTTACGGGAGCAGCTCAACCGTAAACCAGAATTGGTTTACCATCATGTCCCGCAAAATCAGCCGGGGAAGAGTTCAGCTTATTGGCGCATCCGACTTGATATGACCTATGATTCGAGCCTACGTGTTGGGCTGGATATTCATGGTGATGTGACGTTGGGGCGCGACCAAGAAGTCGAAGCTTTTCGAGAAGTGTTCGAGACGTTTGATATTGCTCAGATGGGTGTGTCGCGGCGGCACGCGGTGCTGCGCCCGACAGATACACACCTGTATCTGGTTGATCTGGGGAGCACCAACGGGACGTGGCTGAATGGAAGTCCGGTGGGGGTTAACATTCCGTACAGCCTGTCTAACGGGGATATTGTGCGGTTGGGGCATCTGGAATTCAGTGTGCAATTCATCAAGAAGGCCGGCCACACGGCGACGCTGCGCCCGCAGACGGATATGGCAGAGGTGTGCCACACGGTGGCCGAGGCGATCACGTCGCAGCTTGAAGTGGAAGCCGTGCTGAAGAAGGCGATGGAGATGGCGATGGGGTTCACCCATGCTGATGAGATCACCATCTGGTTGGTAGATGAGCACAGCGGAGAATTGTTCCTTGAGGCAGGGCGTGGGCTGGACGACGAACACATCCAACGGCTGCCGGTGACAGACACACTGCCGGGTAAGGTGATCCGGACGGGGCGACCCCTGCGGGCACATCGTGACCGCGACGGAGAACGGGTGAAGATCAAGACCGGTTATCTGGTGGATGCGGCGCTGTATGTGCCACTGAAGCTGGTCGAAGTGACATTCGGTGTGATGTCGGCGGTATTCCGCGAGCCGGGACGCATCTTCACCGACCGCGATGAAAAGATCATGACGGTGGTGGCGGATATGACCGCTATCGCCATTCAAAATGCCCGTATGTACCAATTGGCGGTACGGGACGCTAACCGGCGGGCGCGCATCCTGACAGCGCTGAATATCGGGCTGTCGATGGATGTGAAAAATCTGGCAAAGTCGACCATCGGATATGCGGGTTTGCTGCGCGGTGTGGAAACTGATAATGTGGAAATTATGGAGATCGCGGAACAGGTCAGCCAGAACGGAAATTTGATGGCGGCGCTGGTCAACCGATTGGTGGATTTGAGCAACCTGAGCCAAGAACTGACTTTGTACCAGCGTCCGGTTGATCTGGTTGAGGTGCTGAACAGTGTGGTGGGGGATATTCATGGCGCGGCGGCGGCCAAGCAGCTTGAGTTACAGTCGGATATTCTGGGGAAACCGACGCTCATCCAAGGCGATTCTACCCTGCTCTACCGGAGTATCTTGAACTTATTGGACAACGCGATTAAGTTTACTCCGGCGCAGGGGCAGGTGAAGGTGAGCCTTGAATTTAGTACCCGCGAAATCAACATCCGGGTTTGCGACACCGGCCCCGGCATCCCGGAAGAAGAACTAGGCGATATTTTTGAGCGATATTATCACGGAACTTCTAGCGCCGGTTCACCCGCCGCGATCAGCCTAGGGTTGGATTATGTGCGGGCGACGGCTGAGGCACACCGAGGTAACATCAGCGTGCGCAATCTTGAGACGGGCGGCGCGGAATTCGTGCTGACGCTGCCGGGCAAGCTGCGCTTGTCGACACGGGAGATCGCGTCATGATGGTGCTGGTTGGTGTGATTGGCTGGCTGGCGGGATGGCTGATTAACTGGGCATCGGATTATCTGCCGCGCTTTGCCAGTACACGCGCCCCCGAAAAGCTGGCTAGACCGATTACTATCCCGGCGCTGGTGGCTTTGGCGAGCGGCCGAGCCGCATGGAGAGATGGCTGGACACGGCTGCACGCAGTGGTGGAAGCTGGTTCGGCTGTGTTCTTTGGTGTGATGTGGTGGCAGTTGGGCGCGACAACGGCTTTGTTGTTCACGCTGGTGGGGTATTGTTTCTTCGCGCTGATCGCGGTGATTGATTTTAAGTACCGGCTGGTGCTGAACGTGCTGATGTATCCGGCGCTGGTGGCGCTGCTGGTGTTTAATTTGTTGGCGCTGCCGGAACAGCGGACGGCGATTTTGCTGGGCGGTGGGATGGCGTTCGCGATTTTCTTCCTGACGGCATGGCTGCGACCGGGTGAGCTGGGCGGCGGCGATGTGAAGCTGGCGACGGTGATTGGTGTGACCTTCGGCTTCCCGCAGATGTTACTGGCGCTGCTGGTGGGCGCAGGGATTGGCGCGGGGGTGGCGGTGATGATGATGCTGACGCGGCAGGCGGGACGTAAAACCCGTATTCCTTACGCGCCGTTCCTGTGTTTGGGGGCGATGGCGCTGCTGCTGTCGCACGCCGGATTGATGATTTACTGATAACGAGGATTTCTATGGCATTACCTAAGGATGTGGCTGAACTGGATGTTGATGAGCTGGAACTGGAGGAAGAAGAAGAAGGTTCTTCCGGCGGTTCGAAGATTGTGTTATGGCTCATCATCGCGGGACTGCTGGTGCTGTTCTTCCCGCTGTATGTTGTTTCGACCACGATTCAATCCTCGACGGAAACGCTAACCAGCGAGTTGAGTTCGATTGAGATGACGCTTTCGGCGACAGTTCCGGTGAATCCGACACAGAAGGCGCTGGAAGGACAGTTCGCCAGCGTACAGCAGCAGAATCAGGCGGCAAGTAGTTTACAGTCTACCCTCGTGGCGGCTCATATCAATTGGCCGAGGGTGATGGCGGCAATAGGGGCGTTTGATATTAATCAGATGTATTTAATGGAAGTGACACAAACGGAAATGAACATACGGATTAGCGGACGCGCCCAGCAGGAAGGGTTTGTGATGGCCTACGCTGAACTGCTGCGGCAATCCAATCTATTTGAAGCGGTTTCAGTTGATTCGATCAGCATGCAAGATGTAATGCCGACGGCGACACTGCCCGCGACTGCGCTGCCGCCAGAAGCAACGCCTAACGGGACACCTGTAATTGAGGCGACGGCTGCGCCGATACGGATGGCGGAGTTCGTCATTTCGGTGACTGTCAAGAAAGAGGCTGGTGATGGAAGAAGCACGTAGTTCTATCATCGCCAAGATTCTGTCACTGCTGCCGCTGCTGTTGATTTGTACGGTGGGGTTGGGATTGGTGATGTTCACCGTCTCGAACATTGTCCCGCCGTGGCAAATTTACCAAACGCTGCAAACGGATGTGGAGGCAGGGCGACAGGCGGCTGAGGCATTGATTCAAAGCTCGAATCCGGAGGACGCCATCACGGTGTTGGAGCATCGCATCCAGAGCACCGAGGCGGATTTGCTGGCGAATACGAGCGTGTTTATGAGTCAGGAGCAGGCGGATTTCATGCTGCCGACGCTGTACGGGTATGCGAAAGCGAGCGCGGTGGAGATCGTGAGCTTGCAGACACAGCAGGCGACGGACGCGAACGCCGCAGCGGGGAATGCGCAAAATTCACGGGGTAATAATAATACCCAACCCGCCCCGGTGGCTGATCCTTATAGTATTCGGGCTTTCCGGCTGCAAGTGGATGGGGGGATGGGCAACCTGCTCCAGTTCGTAACGCGCATTCGCGAGTCGTCGATGCCGGGTGTAGTGATTAAGAATATGTCTATTCGAGGTAACACCGACACGACATCTCTCTATATGGACGTGTTGATTTACACTTCGCCACTTTCGACTGGTGAGGCTTATGTTGATCTGCCGAGCGTGATTCTGCCGCTGCCGGTGAGCACACCGCTGGAGGTACAAGATACGCAGACGCTGGTGATGGCAGACGCAACGGTTGAACAAGGTAGTGGTGATGTTCCCGCCGGTGCAGGAGAAGGCGAGACCGTGGGGAGCATGACGATGGTGGCGAATGATGCGGTTGAACCGGAACCGCCGCTGAAACTGCTGACGAGCGAGAACTTCGACAGCGGTAATTTGGATAATTGGAAATTGGGCGCGGGCTGGATTCTGTACGGGGAAGCGGGGGCGCAGACGCTCCAAGTGACGGACAGCAACAGCGACGTGACCTTTGCATATGACACGCTGATGAACGCGGCTGTACAGATGCGTGTCTTGTTGAGTTCGAGCAGTGTGCGCTTGAGTTTGCCACAGAGCACGGCGGGGTGGTACAGCGTAATTTTACAGCCGACTGGACAGGTTGCTCTCTACAGGGGGACAGAACTCGTCAAAACCACAACATCCGAAACGTCTTCGATTGGTCGCTGGCGGGTTGTACGCCTGTCGGTGATTGATGGCATCATACGTGTTTCCATTGATGGCGTAACCTTACTCACATCGCGCGATTCCTCCGAACTGCCACCGGGAACCTTCTCCTTCAGCATGATTGGACGAGGCGTAATGCGCGTGGATGATGTGGAAATTTGGCAGCTTGAAGGCGCGACCCCCTGAGTTTGCGCATTGGGGAGGGCATGATGTTTCATCGCAGCCCGCCCTCCCCAAATTCATTGGTTGACCCCTCCCCTACCGTCTTCTTCCGAAACCTCAGAATGTTTCGTCGGCAAGCTGCATGCGGCGGGCTTGTGATTCGAGTTCGTCGGCGAAGCCTTGCAGGGTGGCGACCCAACGTTCCATTTCGGGAATGGTGTCGTTCCAGAGGGTGAAGAAACGCTCGGCACGTTTGCCCATCCACTGGACACTTTCGACGGTTTGGCGGAGGGTTTCGATTTCAGTGCGGATGACATCGGCTTCCTGCCGGATGCGGGCGGCACGCTGGAAGAGTTCGGTGTAGGGGACTTTGATGAGGTCGGTCATCAGGGTTTGACTTTCAATGCGGCAGCGCTAAAGGCTGCTGCTGGTGGAACGGGAGGCGAGTTCGATGTCGTCGGCGGACTGGTTGAGTTTGTCACGGAAGCCGCCGAGGAGTTCAAAGGCCTCACGCAGGCGGGGCGTGAGGCGTTGGTATTCGGCGCGGAAGGATTCGGCGCTGATGGACATGTAGCGGTCAGCGGTGAGGGCGCGCATTTCGGCATCGACGGCTTCGATGCTGTCCTGAATGCGGGTGGCGCTGTGATGGAGGGTGCTGGCGGCTTCGCGCATTTGTTGGATGCGGGCGTAGAGTTCACCGGTGTTCATCGGTTAATGTGTCTCATCTCGTTTGGCTAAGTCTTCTTTTTGGGGCCGAACTTGCCCTTGAAGAAGCTAATATCCGAAAAGTAACTTTTATCTTCGTCGAGCAAGCCTTTGGTTACCGCATCATCCCATTGATCGGGTTTGAGGAGCTTACCGCCATCCTTGAGCGGTTGAAGGGCGGCGCGGAGTTTGGTGAAGCGTTCGACGAGGGCATCAATTTCGGCCTGAGAGAGTAAATCCGCCATGACCAACTTGACCAGATCGAGGTCGATGGTGAGGATTTTGTTGGCCATTTCTTCATCGACATAACGGCTGATGCCGGGGAGTTCCTGACGGCGCTTTTCGAAGTTGGTTTTGGTACCCATGGAGAAGTCGTTGTCGATGCCGGTGATGCCGATGACTTTGCCGGTGCCGTCGAACTGGATGAAGTAGTTATCGGGTTTACGGTCGATCTGGAAGCCGAGCAGATCGATCAACTGAAGGCGGGAGAGGAGGCGCATAAGGGTGGGATCGGTGCGGCTGATCGCGCCGGGGCCGGATGTGCTTTTTTCGGTATCGTCTTCGGACATTTTGCCTTCTTTGATGACATTGATACCGGATTTACCTTTGGCGCCTTCCATAAAGCTGCCGTAGACCGTGCCTTTGGGGGTGGTGCGGGTGGCGATTTCGGCTTTGGCGATCACGTTGCCTTCGAGGAGCTGATCGAGGCGATACATGGCGACATCACGCTGCGCCATGCGCGCATCTTTGGCATCGATGCCGACCATGCCGACGCCGAGACCTTTCTCATTGTTGAGGGCGTTCTTGACGAGGAATGACTCATCCTTATCCAAGCCTTGGGTGGCTTCGTCCTTGAGGGCTTTTTCTTCCTCATTTGTTGACCAGTTGGCGAGTGTTTCCTTATTTTCTTTGAAGAAACCGGACTTGCCATCTTGATCGAAGCGGGTGACTTCACTGGTGCCGCCCCGATCTTTGCCGGCGATATTTTTGTTGTCGAGCGCCAGCGTGCCGGTGTTGGCACTGGTGAGGACGATGAAGAGTTTGGGCTTGAGATTAGGGATGGGGCCTTTCATGAGCTTGAGGGTGGCGAGACTGGCTGAGGTGATGTCGCGCTTGATTTCGCTTTTGAGGTTTTGCATATAGGCGGCTTTTCTGCCTTTGTCGCCATCGTAAGCCGTGACCGCGCTCATCACATTTTGCAGGAGAGTCATGACCTGCTGCATCTGACCTTTGATGGCATTCATGTCACCACCGAGGGTGGTGTTGAGGATGTAGCGGTCGTAGGCATCGACTCGATCGAGCACGAGCTTGTATTTGGTGGAGTTCTTGATGAGGCCGAAGTTCTTTTTGGGCGCGCCGAGGGCGGAGACGATTTGAGTGCGGGTGGGCATGCGCTGGATGATGTCGCGCTGAACGGCTTTGTTGCCGATGATGGACTGAAGCTG
>JAFLCH010000048.1 GCA_017303775.1 Anaerolineae bacterium
CCCACCTTGCCTCAGGACAAAGGTGTCGCGTGGAACGGCCTGCTGGAAGTCGATGACGCCGGCAGCTTACGCTTCACAACCGGAACACAAACCCCTGCCGCCTCGCTCTACATCTTCGGCTACGACAGTTCGCAGGTGATGGACACGCTGGGCATTCTGGTGCTGCTGGCAACCTCTATCGGGGTGATCGCCCACGCCAGCTTGCGTATCATCGCTGGTCGTCGCCGCGCCACCGCCGCCCCCGCCCCCATCGAGCGCGCCTACATGTACAGCGTTTACGAGCGTCAGTGGCACTGGTTACAAACAGCGCTCATCTTCGGCCTCACCTTCAGCGGGCTGGTCATTCACCGTCCCAACCTCTTCAGCGCCTTCAACTTCGCGTGGATGGTCGATGTACACAATATCTTCGCCGTCCTCCTCATCGCCAACGCGGCGCTGGCGCTCTTCTTTCACCTCGCCAGCGGTGAAATCAAACAATTCATACCGCGTCCCTATGGCTTCTTCGACAACATGATCGAACAGGCGCTTTTCTACCTGCGCGGAATTTTCCGTGGCGATCCTCATCCGTTCGAGAAAACCCCGCGTGAAAAGCTTAACCCGCTTCAACAGGTGACCTATCTCATGCTGCTCAACCTGCTGCTCCCCGCCCAGATCATCACCGGCGCGTTGATGTGGGGCGCTCAACATGTGCCGCAGCTCACCAACATGCTCGGTGGCTTGCCTGTCCTTGCCCCCGTCCACACACTCATCGCGTGGTTGTTCGTGTCCTTCATCGTCTTGCACGTCTACCTCACCACAACCGGACACACCCCGCTGGCGGGCATTCGCGCCATGGTCACAGGCTACGACGAACTGGAAGGCCATACGCCTGACCAGCACGCTGAAAACGTTTCATCATCCTAGTGTGAGGGGGCTTCGGCCTCCTCTCACCCCTTCCGCTAGCAACTATTGAAGGAATTATTCAGATGACGACTTATTCCACAACCCGCGCAGCACAGGTTCAAAAACAAGCCAGAGCCGCCCGTGTCGCCCGTCCCTACATGCACCCCTATGCCGCAGGCATCCTCCTCGGCATCGTTCTATTCCTCGCCTTCTTCCTCACCGGCAACGGGCTGGGGGCGTCCGGCGGAATGAATCGTATCGTCGTCCTTTTCGAAGACGCCCTCTTCCCCGCCCATATCGACCGCACCCCCTACCTCATCTCGATGGCCGGCGGAAATCGTAACCCGCTGGAAAGCTGGGTCGTCTTCGTCAGTCTGGGTACGATACTCGGTGGCTTCGTCAGCGGCTGGCTGAATGGGCGCGTCAAGTTGGAAACCGTGCGCGGCCCCAACACCTCCGTTCGCACCCGTTGGATCATGGCCTTCATCGGCGGCGTGTTCATGGGTTATGGCGCGCGCTTAGCGCGGGGATGCACCAGCGGGCAGGCGCTCAGCGGTGGCGCGACTCTCTCCGTCGGCAGTTGGGTCTTCATGTTCGCCGTATTCGGCGGCGCTTATCTCCTTGCCTATTCTGTCCGCAAACTCTGGAACTGATGGAGGCCAATCATGACACCCTTTCCACTTCCACTGGATCAACTCTTAGGCTCTGGCGGCGCTTATCTCGTCTATCTAGCCATCGGTTTCGCTTTTGGCGCTGTGCTGGAAATGGCCGGTTTCGCCGTCTCCACCCGCTTGGCCGCCCAGTTCTATTTCAAAGACATGACCGTCCTCAAAGTCATGTTCACCGGCATCATCACCGCGATGGCGCTCATCTTCCTAGCCACCGGTCTGGGTTTGCTCGATTACAATCTGGTCTACGTCAACCCCACCTATCTCTGGCCGGGCATTCTCGGTGGCCTCATCATGGGCGTCGGTTTCATCCTCGGCGGTTTCTGCCCCGGCACATCGCTGGTTTCTGCCGCCACCCTCAAAATTGATGGCATCATCTTCGCGCTCGGTGCCTTCTTCGGCATCTTCTTGTTCGGGGAAACCGTCGGCTGGTATGAAGCCTTCTGGAACTCGTCCTACATGGGGCGCTTCACCCTCATGGATCTCTTCCAAACCGATACCGGTATCATCGTGCTCGGTGTTATGGTCATGGCGCTCTTGGCCTTCGCCGGAGCGGAATGGGCAGAACGCAAAATCGGCAAGCAAACCGCCCGCCAACCCCGCTGGCGCTATGGTGCTGCCGGTGGCGGACTCGCCTTAGCTGCTGTCGTCCTGCTCATCGGCCAACCCACCAACGCTGACCGCTGGAATATGATCGCCGCTGAAAAACAACCCCTCCTCGACACACGTCAGGTCTATGTCCATCCCGGCGAAGTCCTCTCCTACATGAACGACCGCAAAATCATCACCATGCTCATCGACGTGCGTGATGAAGCCGATTACAACCTGTTTCATCTGCGCGATGCCCGTCATATGCCCTTGGCACAACTGGACACACTGGTCGAAGAATTCCACGCCTTACCGGAGAATGCCGTCGTCTTCGTCATGAGCAATGACGAAGCACAGGCCACCGAAGCGTGGCGCTATCTTGTCGCGGAAAGTGTGGTGAATGTCTACATCATGGACGGTGGCATCAACAACTGGTTGAACACCTTTGGTGAGCCGGATTTCAAAGAGGAAGCTGCACTAACCACTACCACCGGCGACCAAATCGCCTATCGCTTCGACATCGCCTACGGGGAACGTCACCCCGCCGCTGCCCCCCATGCGGATCGCTTCACGCTGGAATACGAACCGCATGTCGTCCTATCCATCAAACGCGGCCCTGCCAGCGGTGGTTGCGGTTAACACTGCAACCGAATCAAAAACGCACCCGCCTCATGTCGCCTTCAAGCGCACAAGACGGGTGCGTTACCTGCACACATCAAGCCGGCGGCTCGGACTTGGCGGAACGCGCCGTCCAGCGCGCCCACGTTCCTACCACCCCCTGCGGGAACACCATCACCACCAGAATGAAAATCCCGCCCAGCAGCACCCCCCAGATGTCCGTGACGCGGATGACAATCGGCCCCAGTGTGATCGTCGCCTCCCGCAAAACCGTTTCCAGCAGGTGCAAACCTGTCGTGCCGATGATCGGCCCCGTGAACGTTCCGATGCCGCCGATGATCGTCATCACCAGCGGATCAACCGTATAAGTGATCCCCAGAATCTCCGGCCCCACCTTCTTATTCAGGATGATTTGCAGCATCCCCGCCACCGCCGCCATCATCCCCGCGAGGGTGATCGCCAGCAGCTTGTAATTCAGGGTATTGTAGCCAATCGACTGTGCCCGGTCTTCGTTCTCTCGCACCGCCTTGAACACCGCGCCCGTCGGTGAATTCATCAACCGCCGGATGAACAGGAATGTCAGCACGAACAAAATGAGCGCCACATAGTAATAATTGAGGCGGTTCTGCGCCGGGTCAATCCACTGTGGCAAATCGGTGATCGAAAATCCGTCTTCCGCCCGTGTCAGGCTCAACCGCCCGAAGTAGATAAAAAACATCTCGGCAATCGCCAGCGTGAAGATCGCGAAGTACACCCCCCGCAGCCGCAGCGAAACCAACCCTATCAGCAAGCCGAGGATGCCGCAGATCGCAACCCCGCCCAGTATCCCCATCACCAGCGCCGTCCCCGTTTCCATCTGCGTATATTCCAGCGCCAGCCCCAACACATACCCGCCCACGCCGAAGAACAGCGCATGCCCGAACGACACCACGCCCGTGAAGCCGAACATCAGGTTATAACTCATCGCCAGAATCGACAGGATGAACAACTCGATCAATACCGCCTGCCAGCGCACCGATTCACCCCGCATAATCATCCGGTCGCCGCGCGGCACACCCATCGGGCTGGAACCCGTCAGCCACCCTACCGCATGAGGGAACACCAGTAAACCGATGAAGATCAGAATCAGCAGCCAATTATCGCGCAAGGTGCGCGTGAGCTTACTCGCCATCATCAGCCTACCTCGTATTTCCGAACAAACCGCTGGGACGCAGCAGCAGGATCAAAATCAGCACCAGCATCGGTGTGATGCTCGGCAGCACCGAAAAGCTCGTGCCAATCGCCGCGTCCTGCGCCACCGCAATCGCCAGCCCCACCATGATGCTCCCGACTGCCGTCCCCTCATAACTACCCATTCCGCCCAGCACCACCACCGCGATACCCTGTAACAAGAAGGCGTTCCCTAACGAAGACGACGCCCCTAGGAATGGCGCGGCCACCGCTCCCCCCAACGCCGCTATCGCGCATCCCAGTGTGAACACCAGCGTGAACACACTCCGCACATTAATCCCCAGCGCCTCCACCATCGCGCTGTCTTCCACCCCCGCGCGGATGATGATGCCGGTGCGGGTGCGGCGCAGCAGCAGCGCGATCCCGATGATCAGCAGGAAGCCCATCCCGATGATGAACAACCGGTAGACGCTAAATCCCTGCCCGAACAACTCAAACGTCTGTGTCCGCAGCCCGAACACCTCCGTCCAACTGTAAGGCGTCGTCGACCAGATGAACTTAATCAGCTCGATGATCACCAGCGACACGCCGAAAGTCAGCACCAGTTGGAAGATCGGGCGCGAATATAACCGTCGCAGTAATCCCCGCTCCAGCACCACCCCCAGCGCCGCCCCCACCACAATCGCCGCCGCCACCGCGATCGGAAATCGCAAATTCGGGTCAGGTACTACGCTCGTCAGGTCAACCACCCCGCCCGCGTGCTGCACATCATAGGCCACGTATGCCCCCAGCATAAAATACGTCCCCTGTGCCAGATTCAGGATGTCCATCAACCCGAAAATAATCGACAACCCCGACGCCACCAGAAACAGCAGCATCCCCTGAAACAACCCCGAAAGCACCGTGATACCAAAATTGCCCAGATTGCCGCCGGATTTCAGCAGGTTGAAAGCCAACAGCCCCACAATGACGACGATGATCGCCACAATTGAACTTCGTCTTACAGCCATCACCATCCCCCTACGCTACACCGAGGTAGCGTTGAATCTGTTCGTTATCCTGCCGCAAATCAGCCATCAACCCGCTGGCAGGGCTGTGTCCTTCGTCGATGATCACGTACCGGTCAGCCAGCCGGCTCGCCATGCGGAAGTTCTGCTCCACCAGCAGCACGGTTGCCTGTTCCGCCAGCTTGCGAATCGCGCTCATCAGATGCTCGATGATCACCGGAGCCAACCCTTCGCTCGGCTCGTCGATCAACAGCAGCCGGTTATCCGGCACCAGCGCCCGCGCAATCGCCAGCATCTGCTGCTGCCCTCCGGAAAGGCTCCCCCCCGGCAGGTGATACAACCGTTTGAGGTCGGGGAACAATTCAAAAATCAAATCAGCCTTCCGCGCCAGATCGCCCTTATGCCGCTCGGCGATTTGCAGGTTCTCCGCCACGCTTAGTTCTTTGAAGATCGCCCGGTGTTCCGGCACATAGCCGATCCCCATCTGCGCGATGCTGTAAGGGCGCTTCCCCACCAATGACTGCCCCTCAAACACGATACTCCCCCGCGTAGGGGGTGTCATGCCCATAATGCTCTTCAGGGTGGTGGTCTTACCCGCGCCGTTCCGCCCCAGCAGCACCGTGATGCTCCCCTGCGGCACAGCCACCGTCACCCCTTCCAGAATATGAAACTGCCCAATAAACGTGTGAATATCACGCACTTCGAGAATATTGTTCATCGCTTAGGCTTCCGGTAAATCATACAGTTCGCCGAGGTACACACTCTGCACCATCTTATCTGCCGCAATCTGCGCCGGCGTGCCTTCCGTCAGCACCTGTCCCGAACTCATCACCGTGATGCGATCCGAAATCCCCATCACCACGTTCATGTTATGCTCGACCATCACAATCGTCTTGTCGCCCTGTGCGCCAATCTCTTCGATGATCTTCATCAGTTCAGGCACTTGTTCCGAGGCCATCCCCGCCGTCGGTTCATCCAGCAGCAGCAGTTCCGGTTGCGCCGCCAGCAGAATCGCCAGCTCCAGCTTGCGCTTACCACCGTGCGGCAGCACCGTCGCGGCCTTCGTCGCCACCGCTGCCAGCCCCAACCGCTCCAGAATATCCAGCGCCCGCCGTGTATAATCCGGGTACGAAGCCGTCTGCCGCCAGAAGCGGAATCCCACGCCTTCCAGCGCTTGCACCGCCAGCCGGACATTTTCCAGCACTGTCAAATTAGGGAAGATATTCGTGATCTGGAAGGAACGCCCGATTCCGTTATGCGCGCGTCGGTGGACAGGCAGGTTGGTGATGTCCTCACCCTTATAGATGACGCTGCCACGAGTCGGCTTATGCTTCCCCGTCAGCAGGTTGAAGAACGTGGTCTTGCCAGCGCCGTTCGGCCCAATGATCGAATGAGTGCTGCCGCGTTCAATCTGCACGCTGACATCATCCACCGCCACCAGACCGCCAAATTCTTTTCGTAACCCATGTGTTTCCAGAATAATGTTGTTTTGGTTCATAAACATTTTTCACGATGGGGGCGGCTGATTAGCCGTCCCCATCATCAACTGATCGAACGATGTCAAACCTTTATTCAGCCGCCGCCAGCGCTTCGAGGAAGGCCGCGTCTGCTTCAGTGCGACTCTGCAAATCTTCCGCCAGTAGTACCGGTGGGACGATCTGTACCGCCGGCACTTCCGCCAGCAGTTCATAGAATTTCTGATCCGCGTCATCCAGATTCACCAGCTTGGCGATGTACATCGGCACCAATGCCTGATGGTCGGACGGGCGAATACCATACGTACCCTTCGGCCCTTCGAAGATCAACCCTTCCAGCGCCGGGATCATCGCCGACGGCAGCGTATCGCCTTCCGTCGCTTCCACCGCGCTCACCAGTGCCTGCGCCGTAGCGAACGAGCACTCGCTGAACAGATCCGGCCAATCCTGATAAACCGCCTGATACTGCTCCACCAGCCAGTCATTGATCTCGTTCGTCGGGAAGCTGTAATGGTACACAATCCACGACACATTCCCGATGGTGCTGGGGTCGCTCACCGCCACAATGTCATTCGAGTTGAAAGCTGCCACCACCGCCATCTGCTGGTTCACGCCCAATTCCGCCAACTGCTGGAACAGCGTCACCGAGCTGTCACCTGCCCAGATCGGCAGCACCGCGTCCGCGCCGGAATTCAACACCTGCTGAATGAACGGCGTGAAGTCCGTCGTATCCAGCGGCGCATAAATCGGATCGCTCACGAAAGTGATCCCCGCCAGACTCAGCGTCCCCTGTGCAGCGCCCGCCGACGACTTACCGAAGTCGTTGTCAATCGCCAGAATGACGAAGTTCTTACCAATCGACTCGGTCGCATACGGTGCGAACGCGAGGAAGTCTTGGAACGTATTGCGGCACACGCGGAAGGTATTCACGTTGAAGGCCGCCCCCGTGATCGCCGGTGAAGCCGCCGGTGCAGCGAACAAAATCACGTCCGAGTCCAGCGCCACCTGCTGCACGCCGGTCATCACGCCCGAACTCGGCGCGCCCACCAGAATTTCCGCGCCTTCCTGCTCAATCAATTCACGCGCTTGGCTCGCCGCTGTATCCGGCACACTGCCGTTATCGCGCATCACCACTTCCACCGGGCGTCCCGCCACCGTCACCGCCGCCAGCGCCTCATCAATGCTGGCATAATCCGCCGGATTCACGCCCGCCGCATACAGCAATCCCAGCTTGAACCCGTACTCCAACTCATACCCGTAAATCGTCAGCGGGCCGGATTCATCCACCAGCAGACCGATCACCAGTGGCTCACCCTCCTGTGCCACCACACTCCCCGAAAGGAATACGGTCGCAAGGACGAGAACCAACACAATAAGAATACTTTTACGCATTATTGGCCTCCACAAACTTTTTGTACTTTTCCAAATAGAACAAAGCGGTTATGGTGCGATCACCACCGCCTCACCCTCCAATACCAGCACACCATCCTGATTCGTACAGGTGGTGCGGAACGTGGCGATCCGCTTATCCTCGCGGAACTTCACCAGCTCCACGCTCGCCGTAATCGTGTCACCGATGAACACCGGTGCTTTGAACTTAAAATCCTGCCCCAGATAAACCGTCCCATGCCCCGGCAGGTCATTCCCCAATATCGCCGAAACCAGACTCCCGGTCAGCATCCCATGCGCCAACCGCTTGCCAAAGCGCGTTCCCGCTGCATATTCCGCGTCCACATGAATCGGGTTCGTATCCCCGCTCGCGCGTGCGAAATTCAAAATGTCATCTTCCGTGATCGTCCGTGTCCGGCTGGCGCTGACGCCGATCTCAAGACTCATGTGCCACCTCCTCGCTGGATGCAATCAATTCACGCTTAAGGATTTTTCCGGCGGCGGAAATCGGCAGGCTCGTGCGGAACTCAATCGTCCTCGGCACTTTATACCCCGCCAGAAAGTGCTGCATATGCCCGAACAACTCATCCTTGCTCACGTCCATTCCGCTCTTCAGCACCACGAACGCCTTCCCGATCTCGCCCCACTTCGGGTCAGGCACGCCCACCACCGCGCACATCTCCACCGCCGCATGTTTGTACAGCACATGCTCGATCTCGGTCGGGTAAATATTCTCGCCCCCGCTGATGAACATATCCTTCTTCCGATCCACAATCGTGAAGTACGACTGATCATCCATCGTCGCCAGATCACCCGTATGGAACCAACCATCCGCGTCTACCACCGCTTGGCTGGCCTCCACATCATTAAAGTACCCCGAACACATCGACGGTCCCCGCAGCACCAGCTCGCCCACCGAACCCGGCGGCAGCGGTTGGTTCTGCTCGTCCACGATCTGCGCGTCCACATAAAAATTTGGCCTGCCGATGCTCCCCGCCTTGCGGATCGCGTCATCCTGCGCCAGCGCGAACACGCCGGGGCCGAACTCCGTCATGCCGAACCCTTGCTTGAACTGCACCCCTTTTTCCGCGAGGAATTTCTCCACCAGATACACCGGCAGCGGTGCGCCTCCGCTCGTGCAAAAGCGCAAGTTGCTCAAGTCCGCCGTTTCCCATGCCGCTGAAGTCGTCATCATCTGGTACATCGTCGGCACACCCGCGTAAACCGTCGCCGAATATTCCTCCAGCAGCGACAGCACCTGCTCCGCGTCAAACTTCCGCGTCAGCACCACCGTCCCGCCCAGAATCAACAGCGGCGTCGTATACACCAGCAAACCGCCCGTGTGGAACAGCGGGAACGTATTCACCGTCACATCCCCGTGCTGCAAATCATGAATGATCGTGTTGAGCGTATTCCACGCGATCATCCGGTGGCTGATCTGTGCCCCCTTCGGCAAGCCTGTCGTCCCGCCCGTAAAAATCAGGCAGGCGATGTCCTCTTCCCGTACCGCTTCCGTCGTCACCGGACGCAGCACCGAATCGCTCAGCGTCTTTTCAAAGTAACGGCTGTGCGGCAATCCCTTGCCTTCAATATGCAGCAGATGCTCAATCCCGCTCTCCGGCATAATCTGCGCGATGGTGTCCTTAAACTCGTCCGAATAAATCATCACGCGCGGGCCGGTCTTCTGGACCAGTTGCAGCAGTTCCCGCCAGTGCAGCCGCCAGTTGAGCGCCACCAGAATCGCCCCCAGCTTCCCGCAGGCGAAGAACGCGTCCAGATACTCCACCCCGTTGTACGCCAGAATCGCCACCCGGTCACCCCGCTGGATTCCAGCGCCGTCCCGCAGCCAATTCGCCAGCCGGTTCGCCCGATTGTTCAATTCACTGTACGTGAAGGTGCGGTGAGGCGTCTTGCCCGCGTCCACCACCGCCAGCAGGTCAGGGGTATAGAGCGCCCTGCGCCCCAAATAATCGCCTACGTACATAATCCCACCATCAAATAACGCTCATACATTCGAATAATCTATTTCAGCTTCAATGCAGTCGTAGACTTCATTTCGTTCAGCACCGGACTCGCCTCGATCCGCTCCACACCCGCGATCGTCATCAAGTGATCGGCGATAAATCGATCCAATTCCTTATGATCCTGCACCGCCACCTTCAGCAGCAGATCATGGCTGCCCGCCGTCCGGTAACATTCCAGCACTGATGGCAGCTCCTCGATCACCTTCTGAAAGCCTTCCAACTGTGCCTTCGTGTGCGGCTGAATGCTCACCCGGATGAAGCACAGCAGGTCATATCCCACCGCCTCGCGGTTCACCAGCGCCACATACTTCTCGATGATCCCGGCGCGTTCCAATCGCTTGATTCGCTGGTGAACTGCCGGTTGCGACAGGTGTATCTTCCGTGCCAGATCAGCCACGCTGATTCGGCTGTTGACCTGCAAAGCTTCCAGAATGGCGCGGTCAAGTTGGTCAAATCCATTCTCAAAAAAGGTTTTAGACATACATTTTTTACTGACGTTCGTTGTACGGAGCAGGCAGTCTACCCCCTCCGCCGCGGAATGAAAATACTATTCTCGTGCCGGTATCCCTGCCGCCTGTCCGGCCTTAGGATGCCAGATGCGCGTGGAACAGACGGTTAAATTCGTCAGGTTTTTCGATGAATGGGGTGTGTCCGGTTTCCGCGAAGACCACTTCCTCATACCGCCCGCCCGCCGCCTGATACTTCTCCAGCACAGCCCGCGCTTGGCTCACCATCGGCTGCGGCGGATAAATCTCCATCCCCGGCCAGCCCGGAACAGCGCCCAACATGCCCAGCGTGCCCAGATCAAACAGCGATTGGTCGGAAACAATTTGGTCTTCTGCGCCGCGTATCCACAGGATCGGCGGCTTGGGGTTTATGCTGTACAACCGGCTGATGTCTCCGGCGTACTTCGGCGCGAGGGCGTTCGCTGGCCCCCAGACACCCGGCGCGACGTTCGGCCAATTTTCCGAAGCAGTCAGATCACCGGGATACTCGCGCTCGCCGATGTGTTCCGAAAGCAGCGACGACAGCAGTTCTTCTTCTCGCGCGGCCTTGAACGGCGGCTTCCAGTAAAAGCTGTTCATCACGATGCGCGGTGAGGCTTGCGGGTTATCACTCGAACGATCACCGTTAGCCATAGCCTGTGCGAACTGCGGGTTGACGATCCCGCCGCCCGAACCCGCCGAATCCGGCCAGTGCCATGTGCCTTCCGTATCCTTCGTCCCGCCGAACCCGAACGGTGAACCCGGTGCCGCCAGCGTCACCGTCAGCCACCGGTCCGGATAATCCATCAACAACCGCCAAATCACCGAACCGCCCATCGAATGCCCCGCCACATGCGCCTTACCGATTCCCAGTTGGTCGAGCAGGGCAATCGCGTCATCCGCCAAGTCGCCCATCCCGCGCGTCGCGTCGATCTTCTTCTCCCGCTCAGCCTCGCCGTACCCCCGCTGATCCGGCGCGATCCCCCGGTATCCGGCGGGCAGCGCCACCATCGTCTCTTCCCAGAATGTCGCCGACGAAGCATTCCCGTGCAAAAACAGCACCGGAATCCCGTCGTCGGAACCACTGAAAAGCACGCGTGTCGTTAATCGGGGGGTCGTAATCGTTTTGGCGGAGATGCCATCTAAAGTCGGGATTGTCATGTTAAAAACCTTTTTTCGATTTATTTTCTATAATTTTGGCGCATTGTATGCAGCCAGCCCCACCTCCGCAGCAAACAAGAAAGAAAATATGCTCCAACCCATCACATGACTCATTTTCTTTTGTGGTTACGCGGCCAAAATGCGGTATACACGAGCACAAAATGAGTTTGATAGAAAATATTCAAAAAGGAACGCCAATGGAAACCCCGGTTGGCATCGTTGGTTTTGGAACCTATTTCCCCCCGCATATTCAAACCGCCGCCGATTTAGTCCCCCTCACAGGTATTCCGGAGCATGTCCTGCGGGAAAAAATGGGCATCCGTCAGCGCCATATCGCCGATGACGCCAACACCGTCACCCACATGGCCACCCTCGCCGCCCAAAAAGCCATCGCCGCAGCAGCCATCTCCCCGTCTGCCATCAACCTCGTCATCTCGCATGGCAGCGAACATAAGGATCATCTCGTCTGGAACGCCGCTTCCAAGATTCAGCACAATGTCGGCGCGGTCAACGCCTACGCCTTCGAAATGTACGCCCTCTGTGCCGGCGCGCCCATCGCCATGAACACCGCTCGCGGCATGATGCAAAGTGACCCGCGCCTCCAATACGTCCTCCTCGCCGCCGGCAGCCGCGAAAACGACCTCATCAACTTCCGCAACGAACGCGCCCGCTTCATGTTCAACTTCGGCGCGGGCGGCGGAGCCATGCTTCTCCAGCGCGGCGCACCCCACAACCACATCCTCGGCGCGTCCGCCATCACCGATGGCAGCCTCTCCGAATCCGTCATCCTCACCGAAGCCGCTGTCGGCGCGGAACAACCCATCGTCGGCGAACTCCGTGGCCGCTTGGATGTCACCGACCCCGACTTTATGGCCGAACGACTCGGCACGGTATCGCTCACCAATTTCGTCCGCGTCATCCGCGAATCTGTCGAAGTCGGCGGCGCGTCCCTCTCCGATCTCGCCTTCCTCGGCATCACCCACATGAAGCGCTCGTTCTACCTCCAAATCTTGGAATCCGTCGGTCTCACCGCCGACCAATCCGTCTATCTCGAAGATTACGGCCACGTCCAGAGTGTGGATCAAGTGCTGGCGCTCCAACTCGGCTTGGCGCAGGGCAAAATCAAGCCCGGTGATCTCATCGTCTTGGCGGGCGCAGGCACAGGCTACACATGGAGTGCCGTCGCCCTGCGTTGGGGATAAAAACATAAATTTCTTACCTTAGGGAGACTCATAAAAATGATTTTAGCCTCGGATTGGATCGCCTTCCACGCGGATCGCACCCCGGAAAAACTCGCATCCATCGACCAGCACACCGGTCGCCGCTTCACCTACGCCGACCTGCACGACCGCAGCGCCCGCCTCGCCGCTTACCTCCGTCAAAATTGGGGCGTCGAACCCGGTGACCGTCTAGCCATCCTCGCCAAAAACTCCACCGACTACTTCGAATTTCAATTCGCCTGCATCCGCCTCGGCGCGATGATGCTCCCCCTCAACTGGCGGCTTGCCGAACCCGAACTCCTCTTCATCCTCAACGACTCGCAGGCCAGAGGCATCGTCTACGACGCCGAATTCGCCGCCCGCGTCCCCCCGCTGGCCGCCGGCTCAACCGCCTCCCACCGCCTTCGCATCGACAGCGCTTTCCCCGGCGTCGATGATGGCAGCCCCGAATACGAAACCGCCATCGCCAGCACCACCGCTCACCTGTACATGAACCCCCAGACCACCCACGACACCCCCCTCATGATCATGTACACCGCCGGAACCACCGGCCACCCCAAAGGGGTCATCATCACCCACGGCATGATGCTCTGGAACGCCGTCAACATCTCCACCCCCACCGGCCTCAACTGTGACAGCGTCCACTACTGCGTCCTGCCCACCTTCCACATCGGTGGCCTCAACCTCTACGCCAATCCCATCTTTCACCTCGGTGGAACCAACATCATCGCCCGCCAGTACGACCCCGGCCTCACGCTCCAAACCCTCTCCAATCCCGCGCTCGGCGTGACCCACTTCTTCGGCGTGCCGTCCATCTACCTCTTCCTCAGCCAGCACCCCGACTTCGACCAGACCGACCTCAGCCACATTCGCTCATGGGGCTGCGGCGGCGCGCCCATGCCCGTCGCCCTCCTTCAGCAGTACGCCGCCCGCGACATCATCGTCCAGCTTGGCTTCGGCATGACCGAAACCAGCCCCACCGTCTTCCTCATCGACAAAATCCGCTCCCTCCAAAAACCCGCCTCCGTCGGCAAGCCGCTCCAGCACACCCGCGTCCGTGTCGTCGACGAGCATTTCAACGATGTCGCGCCGGGGCAGGTTGGCGAAGTGGTCATCAGCGGCCCCAACGTCACCCCCGGTTACTGGAATCGTCCCGACGCCAACGCCACCAGCTTCACCACCGACTCGCACGGCAGTCGCTGGCTGCATTCCGGTGACGCCGGAACCGTCGATGAAGACAACTGCATCTATATTGTGGATCGCTACAAGGATATGTATATCAGCGGTGGCGAGAACGTCTATCCCGCCGAGGTCGAACAGGTCATCTTCCAGATCACCGGCGTAGCCGATGCTGCCGTCATCGGCGTTCCCGATGAACGCTGGGGCGAAAGTGGTCTAGCCTTCGTCGTCCTCAAGCCGGACTGCACCCTCACCCCCGACCAGATCATTCAGCACTGTCGCGCCAATCTCGCCAAATTCAAAGTGCCGCAGCACGTCCGCTTCATCGAAGTCCTTCCCCGCAACGCTGCCGGCAAGGTGCTCAAGCGTGAACTCCGCGCGCACATCAGCGGCGAATCTTAGGTCGTGCCGGCGCTGTTCAGCCGCTCCATCTGTTCCGCGCTCAACGTCAGTTCCAGCGCGCCCAGATTCTCATGCAGTTGCTCGTCCGTGCTCGCCGCGATCAGCGGAATCACGCTCGGCGACGACTGCATCATCCACGCCAAAATGACCTGATTCACGCTCGTGCCCGTCTCCGCCGCCACAGCCCGCAGCATCGCCAGCCGCGCCTCATTATCCGCGCTCATCAGCTTGGGCGTGAAGGCCCGGTCGCTGCGGGTATAAGCCCCGCTTTGCAGCGCCGAGTACGCCAGCAGAGTCAGCCCCGTGCTCCGGCAGTAATCCAGCAAATCATCATTCGCCATCTCCTGCGGCGACACGTTCGTGCCGGGGCGCAGCTTCAAGTACGTGTAATGCTGTTGGATGCAGCAGAACTGCGCCCAACCCTTCACCTCGCTCGTCCACCGCGCCTGCTCCAACCGCCACGCCAGATAATTACTCCCGCCGATCCAGCGCACCTTACCCGCCTGCACCAGCCGGTTAAACGCTTCCAACGTTTCTTCCAGCGGCGTCGTCCGGTCATCCACGTGCCCGTAATACAAATCAATCGTCTCGATCTGCATCCGCTTCAGGCTCTTATTACACTCTTCCTCAATCACCGCCGCCCGCAGCGTTTTCTGCACACCCGGATAATTGAACCCCACCTTCGAAGCGATGAACATCTGCGAACGGTTGCCCCGCTCGCGCATCCACTCGCCCAGCAGCGTCTCGCTCTCACCCCCCTTGAAGCCCTGTACCCAGTGCGCGTAGATGTTAGCCGTATCAATGAAGCTTCCACCCGCCCCCGTGTACCCATCCAGAATCCGGTATGAAGTCGCCCGGTCATTCCGGCTGCCGAAGTACATCGCGCCGAGGCACAGCGCGCTTACCTGTTCGCCTGTATGCCCCAATGGTTGTGTTCGCATCATATTTTCCCTTCAACCTGACTGGTTACTTACGCCAATTCCCAATAAACCGTGTACCGCTGATGATGCAGCCGGTAAAACGGAATCAACTCAACATCAGTCGGCGCGCCGATCCCTTCACTGCGGAAGCGTAACGGCTCATCTCCCACCGCTTTGATATGCTCCAGCACCGACTCAGCCGTGCCCTTCAACACCGGCACTGCTGGCGTCGGCCACCAGTTCACCAGATCAAGGCGCGTATTGATATTCCCCATATACACATTCGGCATATTCGCCGTTCCCAAAGCCCCCGCCAGCACCACCGGCCCGTACAGCACAGCCACGCAGTTCGGCGTGTCCGGCAGTGCCTCCACATGCAGCGCCATCAGCAGCCGCACCTGAATCACATCGCCGTTCTGCCATTCCCGTTCCACCGTCACATAACTGCCCGCCGCCCCCGTGACCGTCACCGCCTCGCCGTTCACCTGCACTTCCATCCCCGTACACCAGCCCGGATAGCGGATCTTCACGGCCAACCGCGTCGGCTGCTGGCATTCCAGCCTGATCTGGCTGCTGTCGGCTTCAGGGAACCGTGTCTCCTGCCGCACCACCAACCCCTTCTCGTCCCACCGCAGTTCCGACGCGATGAACAGGTTCACGTACAGCGTTTCGTCATCATGATAATAAATCGTGTCGCCATACTTGGCATGGTTCTCCATCCCCGTGCCCGTGCAGCACCAGAACGCATCGTGCGGCGTGCTGTACACCTTAAAATGTCCCGGCTTCAACGACGCGAAGTACAGCATCATGCCGCTCTTCGGGTCTTGTGAAGCCAGAATGTGGTTATACAACCCCCGCTCATAAAAATCCATGCTCCGCGCCGAAGGCTCCCACGAGAAGATATGCCGCGTCAGCTTCAGCATGTTATACGTGTTACACGTCTCCGCGCTCACCGTGCTCAAATGCTGGTGGAATGCGTTCACCGGGAAGAACAGCTCATCATCGCTGTTCCCGCCGATCACATACGACCGCGCGAACGCCACCCGCTCCCAGAAGAAGCGCGTCGTATCCCGCAGCCGCTCATCCCCCGTCAGCTCATACTGCCGCGCCGTCCCGATTGCCTTCGGAATCTGCGTGTTTGCGTGCAGCCGGTCAAGCTGATCACGCCCCTCCGCCAGCGGCTCCAGCACCACATCATCGTTAAACGCCAGCGTCAGCTCCAGATGCTCCGGCTTGCCCGTCGCCGCGTACAGGTTCGCCAGCACCTCATTCATTCCCCCCGGTTCATTCAGCAGCGTGATCTGCATCTGCTCCCGCGTCAAATGGCTCACACGGAAGCGTATCCACTCCGCCATCCGCTCCACCACCGTCAGCGCTTGCTCGTTCCCGCAGTGTTCATAGGCGTCCAACAAACCCGCCATAATTTTGTGCAGCGTATAGTAAGGTGCCCAAACCGGTTCACGTCGTTCCACCCGGTCAAAGAATGACTCCGGATACGCCGACAAAAACCCTCGGTTATATCCCCGTGCAGGCAGCGCATCTTGGCAAAGCCCCAACTGCGCCACCGTATAATCCACCCGTTCCTTAAACCGTTCATCGCCGCTGCTCGCGTACATCAGCGCGCACGCCGTCAGGTAATGCCCCAACGAATGCCCGCGCAGCTCACACGACGGATCTTCCCATCCGCCCACAGGTTTCGCCGTCGTCGGCAAACCTGCCGCCACCCGGAAGTTCACCAGCAGTCGGTCAACCTCCAACCCCAACAAATACGCCGAATCCCGCTCCATAGCGTCCTTGAACAACCCGTCCAATAGACGCACCTGTTTGAGTCCAAACGGCTTGGCTTTTATCATCATTTTTTCCTATCGCAGTAATGCCAACGCAAAATGCCGCTGTTTTACCCCTTCAACCCCGTCATCACGATACCCTTGATGAAGTACCGTTGCGAGAAGAAGAACAGCACAATCACCGGCAGAATCATCGCCGTCGAAGCAGCCAACTGCAAATCCCAGCTCACGTCCTGCACGCTGCGGAACGAAGCCAGCCCCGCCGCCACCGTGAAGTTATCCGGTGATCGCAGGTAAATAACCGGCCCCAGCAGGTCATTCCACGCGTTCAAAAACGTGAAGATCGCCACCGTTATCAGCGCCGGTTTCGCCAGCGGCATCATAATCCGCCAGTAAATCCCGAACTCGGTACACCCATCAATTCGCGCCGCGTCCGCCAGCTCCTCCGGTATCGTGCGGAAGAACTGCCGCAGCAGGAAGATATTAAACGCCCCCCCGCCGAAGAACTGTGGCACCACCAGCGGCAGGAACGTATCCACCCACCCCAACCGCGAGAAGATGATGAAGCTCGGCACAATCGTAATCGCATACGGCAAGAACAACGTCGCGATCACGATCCCGAACCAGAAATCACGCCCCCAAAAGCGGATTCGCGCGAACCCATACGCGCAAAAGGACGACGTGAATACCACCGCGACCACGTTCAGCGTCACGATGATCATCGTGTTCCGCAAGTACAACCCGAACGGCTTATACGTCAGCGCGTTCGAGTAATTCTCCCACCGGATCGGGTCAGGAATCCACACCGGCGGATACTGGAAGATTTGCACCTGTGACTTCAGCGAACTGCTCACCAGCCACACGAATGGCATCAACATAATCGCCGCCATCACCAGCAGCGTAATCACCGTCAGCCACCGCCATAGCAAGTCATTATTCCCGCGCCGGTCACGTGCCGGTGCCAGTTGCACATCAAATGCTTGTTCCGAGGCTGTATCCATGCTGCTCATAACGCTTTACCTCGTCAATCACCCGGATTTTCATAATAAACACGCGAACCAATGTACTTGAACACGATGAACGACAGCACCATCAGGATGAAGAACAACAGCCACGACAAGGTTGCCGCGTACCCCATCTTCAAACTTGTGAACGCGCTTCGGTAAATGTACAGCACCAGAAACAACGTCGAATTCTGTGGCCCACCATCCGTAATCAGGTACACCAGCGTGAACGCTTGGAACGAGTTGATGAACCCGATCACCAGATTGAAGAAGAATATCGGCGACATCATCGGCAGCGTGATGTAGCGCATCTTCGCCCACCGTCCCGCCCCGTCGATTTCCGCCGCCTCGTAGTAAATATCCGGTATCCCCTGCAGCCCCGCGAGGAAGATGATCATCGACCCGCCCACACCCCATAGGCTCAACACCACCAGCGCCGGTATCGCCCAGCCGGGGTCTTGCAGCCACGGAATCTTCGAGCCGCCCAACCCGCGTATAAACACATTCAGCAGCCCGAACTCGGTGTTGAACATCCACGACCACAGCAGCGCGTTCGCCACCGCCGGTACGATGCTCGGCAGGTAAAAAATCGTCCGGAAAATGGCAATCCCCGGTATCCGCACATTAATCAGCAGCGCCAGAAAGAAGCTGAATATCAGCCCCAGCGGTACCGACACGAACGAATACACAAACGTCGCCTTCAACGACTGCGGCAGCAGCGGGTCACGGAACAGCGCCTCGATATTCGCAAACCCCACGAAGCGCGGTGCCGAAATCAAGTTCCAACTGTGGAACGTCAAATACAATGCCACCAGCGCCGGTATCAACACCCAGAAAATCACGCCGAGGATGAACGGGCCGATGAAGATATACCCCATAATCGTACGTCTTTGGGACAGCGTCAGGCGGCTGCCCAACGCCGGGCGCCGGGGCATCCCGGCACTTTGGAGTTCAGTGCGTGTTGTCATAATTTGCCACCGTTGTCCGGCCTGCCCATCTCACGCGGCCCGCCGGATACCACTCATCACGAACACCCTTACTGATGAAAACGGGGGCGAGGTGCAGCCCACCTCACCCGCCGCTCATTCGCCGGATCGCGTTAGATCTGCGCCATCGCGATCACATCATTCGCCTGACGCACTGCATCCGGGATCACCTGTTCCACCGGTGTACCGGCGTTCAGGGCTTCAAATGCCGGTGTCAGGAAGTTCGCTTCTGCTTCGATATACCCCGACGGCAGCCGTACCGAGACGCCGTGATTCGGCAGGTAATCGGTGGCAAATTGTGAATAGTTCTCAGGGTGAATACCCTCTGTCACCCACGTGCTCAACCCTTCTGGGGTCAGCATCGCCGACTGGTTCGGAATCCACAAACCAATCTTGGCGAAATGCGCTTGGTAGAACGGAGTCGCGAGGAAGCGTACCCACTGCCACGACTCTTCCGGTTTCTGCGTAGACGACAAAATCGAGTGGAAGTGCGCCTGCATAATCGACGCCGGTTGCGTCATCTTCGGCAGCGCCCCCGTTCCCATCGGCACGCTCACCAACGACGGATTCATCCACGACAGCGCCCACGAACCATCCACCGCCATCGCCAACCGCCCGTTGTCGATCATCTGTGTATTCGTCATACCCAGATCAGCCATCGACGCGCTGCGTGGCGCTACCTTATGGACATAAATCAGGTCGGAAAGCCGCTGCATCGCTTCCATTGCCTCAGGGCTGTCCAGTCCGATCATCCC
>JAFLCH010000049.1:0-9345 GCA_017303775.1 Anaerolineae bacterium
GGGGGGGTGTTCAGGCTGACCGGGTGATCGCTCCCTGCTCCGGCAGGGGGAGGAAAGTCCGCCCTCCACAGGGCGCGGTGCTGGCTAACGGCCAGGCGGGGCAACCCGACGGCAAGTGCAACAGAGAGGTAAATTGCCCAGCAATGGGCGAGGGTGAAACGGTGGTGTAAGAGACCACCGGCGCGGGCAGTGATGTCGGCGGCCGGGCAAACCCCACCGGGAGCAAGGCCAAGCAGGCGCATTGGGGCGGCCCGTCCCGCAAAAAGCGCCGGGTGTGCTGCTTGACTCCATCTGGTAACGGGTGGAGCAGATAGATGATCATCCACGACAGAAGGCGGCTTATAGGTCGGCCTGAGCACATCAAAGCGCCTCACGGCATTCGTGGGGCGTTTTTGTTTGGGGGATGGAAATATTATCACGATGACAACTTTGCGATAAGCTGCGGTTGAAATATTTATGCAAGAATATGGATTTACTGCGTAGAATGTTATTAGCGGTTGCGTCATAAGCGATGTTTCAAGCCATTGAAGGCAAGAGCGGGCGGAGTGTCACGCGCCTGAATACGGATGTTGATCGAAAGCGAGTAGAGTCATGATTCGAAAAATGAAGGATCACTCGGACATTCTTTGCTGGTACAGCGATTTTTTCAGGTTTCTTTCAAAGGTCGTGATTGTGATCGGGGTAATTGTGGTAGGGATTTTTCTGTGCGGGCTGCTTTTTCAAGCGCGACTTGAATTTTCTAGCGGCGAAATCATCGGAGAGGGTATTGTGGCGGCGATTCAATTCGCAATCGCTGTGGTGTTCTTGCGATGTGTGTCGGTTGTACTGGCCTTCTTAAGCGATCTTGCGTATGAAATGTCGTTCGTGCAGAAAAATAGAATCGCGCGGTCGCAACGACCGACGTGATTGTTGATTCGATGTTGTTTAGCAAGCATATATGAGGTTTGACATGGGACGAAATTATCGAGCTTTGCAGATAATAAGCATCTTTTATAAGTTTATGGGTGGGGTTGTTCTGATCGGTGGGACAGCATTTGCGATTATTACTATGTTGAGTCCCGCATATATGATTTCTGCCGGATCGATGCGTGTAAGTGGAACGAGTTTTTGGTCGGGAGCAATTATTGAAATCTCCGTGTTGATTACGGGGATAGGATTGTTGGCGTTCGGGCAGTTGTTGGATTTGATGATGGATTTGGAAGTACATGCGCGGGAAAGCCGTGAGATGCAAGAAGATCAGGTAAAGCTGTTGAGGATGCTGGTGCGACAGGCGTCACAGCCGAAGTAGCACGACTGCGGGTGATGTAATCCCTACCCCATTAGGACATGCGGTAGGGATTTTTATTTATGGAAGTGGTACTGCGGTAGGTTGGGGATGAGGTTGGGTTTCATGGGGCGGAATCGGAGGATTGTTCTTCGAGCGCCATGAGGTAGTACATGAGCAGGTCGAGGAGCTGGCGATTTTCGGCGATGCGATCCATGAGGAGCTGACTGACTTCGGCGAGGGTGAGGAGGCGGGATTGACCTTCGAGTTCAAAGGTGAGGAGGGGGGTGTTTTTGAGGTCAGGCGAACACTCCTGCAAGAGGCGCTGGGGGACGGCGCGGATTTCGCGCTGGGTGATGAGCAGGTCGGAGGTGATTTGTTTGAGCACGTCGAGACGGTCATCTTCAAGAAGACCTTCGATGCCTTCGATGAAGGCGAGGGCTTGCTCCGGCTTGAGGTGTTCGTGGATAGTTTGCTGCCATTTGGGTTGGGTCATGATGATGATCTCGCTGGTTGTTCAGGTTGTGGAAGATTGACGCGGGCGAAGGCGCGTGCCGATGAGTACAAGGATGGTGGCGACGTAGGGCAGCATGGCGACGAATTGGGTGGGAATGGCACCGCCCTGCAAGCGCAGTGAGGCGGCGTAGGCTAGACCGAAGAGGAGGCTGGCGCCGAGAATTTTAACGGGATGCGCCTGCCCGAACATGATGGCGACGAGGGCGATGAAGCCGCGTCCGGCGGTCATGCCTTCGACGAATTGGGTGACGATGGAGATGGAGAGCTGGGCACCGGCGAGGCCGCAGAGCATGCCGCAGAGGATGACGCTGAGGTATTGAACACGCTTGACGTGGATGCCGAGGCTGCCGGCAGCCTGCGGGTTTTCACCGACGGCGCGGAGATGCAGGCCGACGGGGTGCCGGAAGAGGAAGATGTAGGCAAGGCCGACGATGACAAAAGCGGCGTAGACGATGATGGAATGACCGGAGACGACCTGCCCTAGAAGCGGGATGTCGCTGATGATGGGGATGGTGATGTTGGGGAGGCCTTGCAGGTTGGGGTCGTAGTAGCCGCCGGTGACACCGAAGATGAGGCGCATGGTATAGGTGGTGAGGCCGAGGGCGAGGATGTTGATGGCGAGGCCGATGATGGTGGCATCACCTTTGAACTGGATGACGAAGAAGCCGAAGATGAGGGCGACGATGGTGGCGCTGAGGACGGCGAGGGCGAGGCCGATGTAGGCGCTGCCCGTCCAGAAGACACCGACTACGCCGAAGAAGCTGCCGAAGAGCATCATGCCTTCGAGGGCGACGTTGAAGATGCCTGCGCGGGAGGTGAACATGCCGCCGAGCGCCGCGAGCAGGATGGGCGTGAAGAGGCGGATGGTGGAGGCGAGTAAGGCTACGTCGAAAATTGCGGGCATGGTGAAACGCTCCTGCGCGCGTGATTAGTTGGGAAACAATAGGCGTTTGACGAATTCGCCGATCCGCAAGCGGATGGCAACCATGAAGATGATACCGGCCTGCACGACATCGGCAATTTGCAGGGGGATCTGGGTGTTGCGCTGCATGCCGGCTGCGCCGACTTTGAGCGCCGCGAGAAACAGACCTGTGCCGATGATGAGGAGCGGGTTGGAGGAGGCCAAGATGGCGGCGATGAAGCCTGACCACGCGAAGGCAGGTGTCACGAGTGTGCCATCGATGTAGCGGAAGTCTACGCCGAGCACTTGAATAACACCGGCGATGCCGGCAACCGCGCCGCTGCCGAACATGGCGATGAGTACCATGCGGGAGGTGTGGATGCCACCATACTGGGCGAAATCCGGATTGAGGCCGCTCATGCGGATGCGATAACCGAGGGAAGTGCGGCTGAAGAACCATGTCACGAGAATGGGGAGGAGGATGATGGCGAATACACCGGCATGGAGGCGTGTGCCTTCGAGAATGATGCCGAAGCGAATGGCTTCGGGGATCATGACGGTTTGTGGGACGGCGGCACCACCTGACAGATCGCGCAAGGGAAAGTTGACGAGATAGGAGGCGAAATAGTTGGCGATGTAATTGAGGAGCAGGGTGGTGACGAGCAGCGGGACTTTGAACCTGACCTGCCACCATGCGGGCGGTAAGGCCCATGCGCCACCGGCTGTGGCAGCGGCGAGGATGGTCAAAGGGAGGAGCAGGAAGGGTGGGAGGTCTTTGAAGGCGTTGGCGAAGACCGCGCCGGTGAGCGCGCCGATGACCATTTGACCTTCCAAGCCGAGGTTAAAGAGACCGGCTTTGAAGGCGATGGTGGCGGCGACCCCGTTGATGATGATGGGAATGCTACGGGTGATGGAGGCGGCGATGTTGGTGCGTGTGCCGAGGGCGCCCTGCAAGAGTTCTTGAAAGGCGGTGACGGGTGATTTGCCGGCGATGGCAACCGCGATTGCACCGATGAGCAGGGCGAAGGCGGCGAGAATCAGCAGGACTAGAGTCTGTGTGATGAAGGTGCGTAGGCCGGGATTAAGCGGTTTTTGAAGCATTAGTGGTTTCTTCCCGAATACCTGCCATTAAAAGCCCCAGACGGGTTTCATCTGCTTCGGCGGCGGGCAATTCGCCGATGATGCGACCGTCGTACATGACAAGGATGCGATCCGAGAGGGAGATGACCTCGCTGAGATCGGCACTGATGAGGAGGACGCCCGCGCCGTCGTTGCGGCGTTTGAGGATTTCCTCGCGGACGAATTCACTGGCGGCGATGTCGATGCCGCGGGTGGGTTGGGCGACGAGAATGAAGGGTTTGTTATCAGCCAGTTCGCGGGCGATGACGATGCGCTGAGCATTGCCACCGGAGAGGGTTGAGGCGCGACTGGCGGGTTTTTCGGTCTTGATGGAGAAGCTTTTGATGAGTTCGACGGCACGGTTGGCGATGGCTTTGAGGTCGAGGAGGCCGTGCCGGGAGAGGGGCGGTTTGTCGTGGACGCCCATGAGGAGGTTGTCACTGACGCTGCCCTGCGCGGCGAGGCCATGTTTGTAACGATCTTCGGGGACGTTGGCGAAACCGGTGATGCGGCGGGCGGATACACTGGCCTGCGTGACATCCTGCCCACAGATTTTGACTGTTCCGGCGGTGGAGGGTAATAAACCGGCGATGAGATCGGCGAGTTCGGATTGACCGTTCCCGGCGACACCGGCGATGCCGACGATCTCGTTGGCGCGGACTTGAAAGGTGGCCTGCTGCACACCCGGCCCGCAGAGTTCAACACACTCAAGGACAGGCTTACCGGGCGTGATTTGAGGTTTGTCGAACTTGAGGAAGACTTCGCGGCCAACCATCATGCGAGCGATTTCGGGCGCGGTGGTCTGGCTGGTGACGAGTGTGCCGGTGACATGACCATCCCGCAGGACGGTGATGGAGTCGGATATTTCGAGCACTTCTTCGAGCTTGTGGCTGATGAAGATGGTAGTTTTGCCGTCGCGCTTGAGTTCGCGGATGACGCGGAATAAGCCCTGCGCTTCCTGCGGGGTGAGCACGCCGGTGGGTTCATCGAGGATGAGGATTTCGGCTCCGCGATAGAGAGCGCGAAGAATTTCCAGCCGCTGGAGGTCGCCAACCGAGAGATCGGCGACCTTTGCAGCATGGTTGACGACGAGGTTATAGCGCTGGCCGAGGTTGATGACGGCTTGCGCGGCTGCGATGCGATCAAAGAGACCCCGCCGTGTGGGTTCTTTGCCGAGGGTCAGATTTTCGGCGACGCTGAGGGACGAGAGCAGCATGAAGTGCTGATGTACCATCGCGATGCCGTGGGCATAGGCCGATTCGACGCTGGAGATGGTGACTGGTTGGCCGTTGAGCGCGATCTGACCTCGATCCGGATGGATGAGACCGGCCAAGATGTGCATCAAGGTGCTTTTGCCCGCGCCGTTTTCGCCAACGATGGCATGGACTTCACCCCGTTTGACGGTGAGATCGACCCCGTTGAGGGCAACGGTTTGATTAAAGCGCTTGACGATGCCCCGCATTTCGACCACGGGGGGTGCGTTCGATGATTCTTGACCGGTCACAGACGACATAGTTGATTCTGACCTCAGACGGTTACGATGATGCGGTTGGTTCGGCGGTGGCTTCGACCACAGGCGCAAGATAATCGGTGACGACGATTTCGCCGGAAACGACCTTGGCGGCGATGTCGCGGATTTCATCTTGCAGCTCTTGCGGCAACGTTGATTCTACTTCGGTGTCTTCGAGGATGAGGAAGGCGGGACCGACACCATTTTCCGCGAGACCGTAGGCGATTGGACCACCGGTGAATTCACCATTGGCGAGATCTTCGAGGGCATCATAGACGCCAACATCGGTACGTTTGACCATCGATTCGAGGATGTGTTCCGGATCGAGGACGCGCTGGTCGGTATCGACGCCGGAGGTGAAGAAGCCTTTTTCCTTGGCGGCTTCGAAGACACCGGAGTTCCCGGCAGCGGCAACAGCGGCGATGTAGTCGGCGTTCTGTTCGAATTGGGCGAGGGCGAGTTCCTTGCTCACGCCGGGATCGTTCCAGCTATTGCTCCACGCTTCGAGAACGGTGGCATCGGGATTGGTGTAGAGAACGCCTTCCTGATAGCCTACGAACCAGCGGCGGATGAGAGGGATGTCGAAAGCTCCTACGAAGCCGACGGTGCCGGTTTCGGTGAGGCTGCCGAAGATGGCGCCGAGCAGGAATGTCCCTTCATGTTCCTTGAAGAGGATGCCACGAACATTGGGATTATCCGGCAGTACAGCATCGACGATGGCCCACTTCTGATCGGGATATTCGGCGCTGAGGCGGCTGACGGCATCGAGGGAGTCGAACGAGTTGGTGACGATGAGGTCGGTGCCGGCGTCGATTTCGGCACGGAGATTGTCTTCGAGCACGCTGATGTCGGCTGATTCGACGACGAGGGTTTTGATGCCGAAATCTTCGCCACCACGGACGAGACCATCAGCGATTAACTGCAAGAAGGGGTTGACGCCGATGGGGCCGGTGCTGACATAGGTGGCGGTGAGTTCGTCGTCCTGAGCATGGACGCCAACAGCGGTGACCATGACGAGCAGGGTCAAGAGTAGAGCTAATACACGAGTCTTTGAGCGCATTTTGTTTCCTCCAAAATAAGGCTGATACATGGATTGAACGGAATATCAGGATGCGGATGATTGTGCCAGATGCTTGATGGCACCGAGCGCAACTTCGATACACTTACCGACACCGTCTTCTACAACCGTGCGGTGCGGGTTGTACTCTTTTTGTTCTTTGGCCGGATTTCCATCCGAGACGAGAATGCCACCGGCATTCAGCCCACGGACGCTGGCCATGATGAGTAGGGCGGCCAACTCCATCTCGACGGCGACGATGCCCGCTTTGAGGTAGACGTCGGTGGGAGGGATAACGCCCGGATAGAAAAGGGCTTTCGTCCAAACGACGCCACGATGCCACGGATGGGCGATTTGACGGGCAGCATGCTGGAGCGCCAAAACGACTTCCGGTGTACTAAAGGCAGGATAGGGCAGCGGGACGAATTGATCGGTCACTCCGTCTTCACGGATGGTGCCGGTGGCGATGACGAGATCGCCATCCTCGATATTGGGTTGAAGGCCGCCGCAAGTGCCGACACGGATGATGGTTTTGACGCCGGCCATCGCGAGTTCTTCGAACATACAGATGGCACCCGGCCCGCCGACACCGTGCGATGATACGACCAAATCTACGCCCTGCCATGTGCCACGGTAGGTCACATATTCCCGATTGCTGCCGATTTCACGACTGTTTTCGAAGAGGGTAGCAATGCGGGCAGCACGACGTGGATCTCCACAGACAAGGGCAAATTCGGGTAAGCCGCTGCGTGGGATCTTGGTCACCGGTAAGAAATCATTCAAATTGGTTCCTCCTCCGTTTGGAAACTTTTGCTGCTGGAATAAAAACGCCCCTGACAAAAACATCGGGGGCGACCTCAAAAAAGACGGACGGACAACAACCCCCGACGAAAGACCGGGGTTGATTATCCTTATACACGACTTAAACGTGCAGAACTCTTCCCAGTCAACATTCGGTTAGACAGATACAGATGTGACAACAAGATGAGCGAGATTGCACGATAGCCTCGTGGATAATTACAACCGCGCAGAAATTAACATATGAATTGTTGAGTTGTCAAATGATGTGGAATATGCGGATGGGCGATGAGATTATCTTTGTCTGAACCCTGAAAATTTAAGGTCAAAGTGCGTATCCATATGTTAACCTAAAGACATATGGATGACTCGAAACAAGGTAATCGACAAGGACTGCTGCGGTGGTTGGCGGCCGCGGGCATACTGGCAGCAGGGGGATGGATTTACGGCTATCTCCGCCGTCGCAGCAGTCAACTTCATACTCAAGAATCCCGTTCGGTGAATGCACCTGCCAGCGGGAATGTTGATATTGAAGCGGCTGCCACCACGATAGAATCAAGTGTTCCTGAACCGGTTGCGGTTACGGCGGACAGCGGTTTGTCTGCGAGGCGGTTAGGGATTTATGTGGCCGGGTTACTGCTGTTTGTGGTACTGATCGGTGTGCTGCAAGAGCGTGCGCCTGAGATGGCCTTCGCATTATTTGGTGGCGCCATCCTATTTGGTTTGTGGGGGTATTTGCGGCCGGTCATCCGTTATTTGTGGCCGCGATTGCTCGTGAGACTACGACCTGTCGTCAGGCTGTTCAGGCGGTTTTATTACTGGGAGCAGCCTGCTGATTCTCCATCTGCATCCTCTATCCTGCAATCCCGCGATTGGATTGTTTCAGCAATTTTGACCGGATGGGTGCTGCTCATTCCGGTGTTTTTTATGGACAGTGCAGCCCTAGGCATGGTGGCGATTATCGCTGGCGTGATTCCCGGATTATGGGGCTGGTTACTGGATTGGGATTTGCTGGCCTTTCCTCGCTGGTTGGCGGCTCGTATGCGGACGATGCCGGGGATCGAACAGGTGCGACTGGCGCATGTTCCGTTGTGGGTAATGATGGTAGAAGTGATTGTTCTGGTCATTGTGACGCTGCACGTGACGCGGCCATTCCATGAAACACCGGCACATTGGCAGCTTTCAGGGCATGAAGCGGAATGGCTGACGCATACAATCTACAGCGCTTACGACGGGTTCAAGGCGATGGGACGGATTCCGTTGTGGCAGCCTTTTATGGAACAGGGCGAACCGCTGGTTGAGAACCCATTTAGTTTTATTTTTAATCCTGTGACCGGACTGCCCAGTTTGCTGCTTGGCCCGGTTAGTGGTTTGCGCGTCAGCGTGATGCTAAGCGTGTTTCTGGCGGGACTAGGGGGATGGTTTCTCGGACGCATGCTTGGCCTGTCGTGGTTTGGGAGGGTGCTGCTGGGGTTGTTGCTGATCGGCAAAGGTAACATGCACGCGGCGCTCAATTCCAGTTATTTTCAGTTGGCTGTCAGCCAAGTTTATATGCCGTGGGTGATTGGCGGGGTGATTGCCATCTTACGACTGCCCAAGCGGCGGTGGCCGATCATCTTGACTGTGCTTTCAATAACGCTGCAATTTTTTACCGGAAATATCTGGTACGTTCTGCCTACTGTTGTGGGAGGGGCGGTCATTGCTTTCGGGCTGATGGTGGGGGCGAACGGGAAGTTATTTGAGCGGCAGACTCTGCGCCGGTTCATGATCACCATGGGGTTGACCGCTGGATTAAGCGCGGTGATGCTCTTGCCTGTGGCGGTGAACTTTAACCGGATCGGCAGACATCCGCCGGAAGTTGATGCGGGATGGGTTGTGCCTGTGCGCGATGTTGTGCCGCTGTTTTTTGACCCTGACCCGAACCGCATGTTTGAGCTGCGATTCGAGAATTACTATAACGAGTATGTTGAGTGGACAAGGCGAGTCGGTGACTTTGATGAGTTTTATTACAGCTTTGTCGTGCCCGCGTGGTTTGTCTTGTTGATCGTTTTGATCCCGTTGTATCGTCCGGTTTTGCAGTGGGAGCGGCGCTTCTGGGTGCTGGCATTCGGACTGATGGTGCTGGCGATTTTGTGGGGCGCGGGCGGGCAAGTGCCGTATTTGTGGGCCTACCGGAATTT
>JAFLCH010000049.1:9445-18894 GCA_017303775.1 Anaerolineae bacterium
TGGGCTTGAAGGATCAGGCTACACCGCCGAACCTGTTCACCCCGATTTCGAGCTACACGCGGCGCTATGATCAGATTGCCGTGGTTGTTGCTGCGGATGAAGCGCATACGCGGGTGGTGGGTGTACAAGAGCGGGCGTATCCCGGATGGCAGGTTATGGTTAACGGCGAGCCGGCGCGGTTGGAATCGGTTGGGGGGCAGATTGGGGTTGTTGTGCCCGCGGGGAAAAGCCCTGTCGAGATTTATTTCGTTTACCGGCCATTTTTGCTGTTGGCGGGCGGATTTATCAGTTTAATATGCGCGGCGGCGGCCATAGTTTATCTGGTACGGCAGCCCATAGTGGCGGAAGCGTATGTTCCCTCGAACGAGCCGATATGGGTAGGCAGGGCAACGATAAGCCGACAGTGGGAGCGGTTCGCCGTATGGGCTGTAGAACCCGTGACCTTTGCTCCGTTTGAGACGATTCCGTTCCTGAGCCGATGGAAGTTTGTGTTTCGTCCCACGACACCCCTGATGTGGCTGGGGATTTTTTGCATGTTGTTGGCTGCATATCTTATGCGCTCCCGTATAGAGGGGGATGATGTAAGCCTCCCACCGGGACTGAGTCTGGGGGTGGGCGTGCTGTTGATCGGGGGCATGCTGCTGGTTAGTGGGAAGCGAATACATGAAGCCGATGAAAAAGAAATGACACGATTGTCGGGCATTCGCGTGTATTGGGTTCCATTTGCTGCGGGGATGCTGGCACTGCTGACGCTGGTAGGGCTGAATTTACTGCCGACGCTGGTGGGGATGATTCATTATGGGGTTCAATTGGGACTGCTGTTGATTGGGGCTGTTGGTGTGGGATGGGGATTGATTGGTCAGTGGCGGCTGCCCCGAATAGCATGGCGAGAATGGATTGCGATTGCTGGTATAGCGCTGGTTGGGTTGAGTTTGCGGTTGGTGATGCTGGATTCGTTGATGCCCCGTTTTGGGAACGAACTGAGCAGTATGCAAGGGATTGTGAGGCTGTGGAATGACCCGTACCCTAGCTGGTTCTTACAGCAGCATGCCGGATTTGATTCATCGTGGGTAGCGACGGCATTACAGATTGTTCCGGTCGATTTATTCGGACATCATTTGTTGGGGCTGCGCCTTCTGAGCGGGATCATGGGCGGAATGACGGTTATCGCGGTTTATCTGTTGGCGCGGACGCTGGCTGGTGATGGCTTAATCGCGATTGTGGCGGCGATGATTATGGCGACGCTGCCCGTACATTTGCATTTTAGCCGTTTGGGACTTGATGTTGTCCATGGCGTGTTCTGGGGAACGCTGGCACTGGCATTTATGGGATTGGGGTGGCGTCGTGGATACCAAGGGGACTTTGCTTTCGCGGGTGTTTTGCTGGGGATAACGCTTTATTTTTCGGGCAGTGAACGACTGTTATTCCCGCTGTTGGCGTTGATCTGGCTGGTTGTGATGATTTGGCGCGGGCGTTCGGTTGAGGGTAGGGTGCTGCTGGTATCTTTCGGGTTGGTGGCACTGCCCTTTTTCAATTCGGTACTGAGCAACCAAACCGACCTCCTCGGCGGATTGGTTCGAGAATCACCCGAATTGACACGGGCGTTCAATCCGTTTCTTTCGACCTCTGGCTATCCGGCTCTTGAGAATGCGGACACATTGATGGGGTGGCCTGTTCAACTGTTGACTGCGGTTGATCGCAGCGGATTTTATGGTGGTAATGAGCCAGTGATTATCGGTTATTTGCTGCCGGTTTTCTTGATGGGTGTGACGGCACTTGGATGGCGTATTCGCAGTCTGTTCGGGGGCATAAGCCTTGGATGGATCGGGGTTACCGTGGTGGGGAGTCTGGTGCTTGATGCGCGTCAGTGGGTGTTATATACAGGTGTGATGCTGCCGGCCTTTGCCCTCATACTGGCGGCAGGCATTTATTACCCTACAGCAATACTCCTCCAATCGCGGCGATGGCGAAGTGTGATTGTCGTTGTGATCGGGGTGGTGGCTGCGGGCGGGCAGGCAATCTATTACTTCAATGCGCATGTTCCTAGTTTGGAACGGCAGGCGCAACTCGCTGTTGATTGGTCGGATGCGCTGCTGCGGATGGATGGGCTGCCCGCCAGTACGCGCGTTCATATGGTGACTAAACCGGTCGTGAGTGAGCGGGATTTACAAGCCTATGTGGATTTTGCGGACTTGAAGTTGGATGTGGATATTGTGTCTCCAGAAATGGTCACTGAGGCTTATCTACGTAAACTTGACCCGCGCGACACGCACGCCTTTTTTGTGAATCTGCTAGAGGGCGATGTGGTGACCCGATTACGGGAACGCTTCGAATTGGATGGACCTCAGCTTAGTCCGCGAAATATTGATCCCATAGCGCAATTGGCGCTGTATGTGACGATAACATCCGATGAATAGCTAATAAAAATGAACCCCACTTTATCGTGGGGTTCTTGTTAGGACTCAGGCTGTAATTAGGCGGTTAGTGTGTGACCGGCACTCTCGATATATTCGAGACTCTGGTGGCGGAAGTAGGTGTTGTAGAGTTCGGCATAGTGGCCGCCTTGAGTGAGCAGTTTGTCATGTGTCCCTTGCTCGATGATTTCTCCTTCGCGCAGGACAATGATGCGATCCGCATTTTTGACGGTGGAGAGGCGGTGGGCGATGACGATGGATGTGCGGTTCGCCAAGACGACATCCAAGCCTTCTTGAATGAGGGTTTCGGTGAGCGGATCGATGCTGGCGGTGGCTTCGTCCAGAATGATGATAGAGGGGTTTTGAAGGAGTACGCGAGCTAATGAGACGAGCTGACGCTGCCCCATCGACAGGCTGCTGCCACGTTCGCCGACCTGTGTTTCCAGACCATTGGGCAGGGTGCTAATCCAGTCTCCTTGACCAACGGTTTCGGCTACGCGGCGCACTTCTTCATCGGTGGCGCTGGTGTTGCCGTAGCGAATGTTTTCCATGATGGTGCCGTCGAAGAGGAAGGGGGTTTGGGTAACGACGCCTAATTGACGGTGATAGGCGCTGAGGTCGAGGGTGCGAATGTCGTAGCCGTCGATGAGAATCCGACCGCTTTGAAATTCATAGAAGCGGGAGATGAGCTTACCGATGCTGGACTTGCCCGAACCTGTGTGGCCGACGAGGGCGAGGGTTTCACCCGCCGCGATGGTAAGCGAGAAATCGGTGAGGACGGGTTCATTTTCGTTGTAGCTAAAGTTGACTCGTTCGAAGCGGATTTCGCCTTTGATATGCGGCAACTTGACGCTGTCGTTTTGTACCACTTTCGCGTCGGCATCGATGAGAGCGAAGACCCGTTCACCGGCTGCGAGACCCAACTGGAATTGACTCCAGAAGGAGGCGATGCTGGTTAAGGGGAACCAGAACAGAGCCAAGCCCTGAATGAACAGATACCATTCACCGGGCGTAAGCTCGCCGGCCTGTGAGCGGATGCCGCCAAAGTAGACGAGAGCCGCCGTGCCGAAACCAGCCAGCAAATTCAGGATCGGGAAGATGCTGCTGAAGGTGTAACCGGTGCGGAGGTTCACTCTGTAGGACTGGGCGTTGACATCTAGAAACTCGTTGTAGATGGCTTGTTCCTGACGGAACGACTTGGCGATGCCGATGCCGCTGACGGTTTCTTGAATATGTGAGCTGACAACGGCATTGACGCGCCGCGAGCGGGTGACCGTTTCGCGGGCGATTTTGCGGAACGCCAGCGCCGTGATGATGATGAAGGGCGAGAGGGTGAGCGTGATGAGGGTGAGCTGGACATTGACTAAGAAGAGATAGCCGATGAGCAGCACTACGAGCAATATCTGGCTCATGAGATCGGTGGCGAGGGCGACAACCTGCGAAAATGCTTGGGTGTCGGAGGTTACGCGGCTAACGATCTTGCCGGATGAATAGGTGTCGTAGAAAGAAAGGTCACGTTTGACAACCGCATCGAAGGCATCTTCGCGGAGTTGAAGCGTGACATTGCCGATGGCCTCGGCTGACAGCCACTGCCGTACTGCGTTGAAGACCCAACCCAGAACCCCCAAGAGCACGAGGATGACGGTGATGGTGGCGAGGGAAACCGCGGCGGGGTTGGTTTGTAATTCATCAAGGCTGCTTGAGATGTAGATCGGCAGCGCCGTATTGACGATTGAAGTCAAGAAGATGGCAGCCGAAATGGCAACCATGCGCTTGGCCTGCGGGCGAAAGTAACCGATGATGCGCTTAACGAGAGTTGCATCCGTATACTGGCGATCATAAGCCTCGGCATCGAGGCCATCCATAATAAATCCCATAAAACACGCGCTCCTTAAATCAGATCGGAAACGTTTTGAAGGATGATGACCGTCTACCCGTTAGGAGACAGACGGTACTTCGGATGCGACTGGCGGCAGGGCCACATCGTAGCGAGCAAAGATACGACGATATTGCGGCGATGTCTTTAAGAGTTCTTCATGGCTGCCGCCGGCGATAATCTCACCGCCTTCCAAGAGCAAAATATGATCTGCCCAGCGGATTTGTGAGAGGCGATGGGTGATGAGCAGTGTTGTGCGCCCCTGCTGCGCGCGGCGAATGGCCTTCTGGATTTCGTCTTCGGTGGCGCTGTCGATGGCACTGGTTGAGTCATCCAGAATGAGGATGCGCGGGTTGCTAAGGAAGGCACGGGCGAGCGCGAGGCGCTGCCGCTGACCACCGGAAAGCATGACACCCCGTTCGCCGACTTCGGTATCATAACCTTTGGCGAAGGAACTGATGAAGTTGTGTGCTTGTGCCTCGCGGGCGGCCTGTTCGATCTTTTCCATCGGCGTATCCGGAGCGCCGAACGCAATATTTTCGGCAACGGAACGCGAGAAGAGGAAAACATCTTGCTCGATGCGCGAGATTTGTGAGCGAAGGGCTGTGAGATTCCATTCGCGCACATCGATATTGTCAATGAGGATTCGTCCGCTGGTGACATCATAAGTGCGGTTGATGAGGTCGGTGAGGGTGCTTTTGCCAGAACCGGTTTGGCCGACAATGGCGATTGTTTCGCCAGCTTTGACTTTGAGGTTGATATTCTTTAGGACGGTTCCATCTTCGTAGCCGAAGGTGACGTCCTCAAAGACGATTTCGCCGACCATTTGCTGGTCGTAACCAGCGGCGTTTTCATCCAGTTCTGCTTCAGCATTGATGATGTGGAGGATGCGCTTGGCGCTGGCGATGCCCAGTTGAACCAGTGAGAAAGAAAAGATGGAGACGAAGATCGGGAAGCGGAGCGCACCCAATAAGCCCATCACGCCGATGATTTCCGGCACAGTCATCTGACCGTTCTGGTAAAACACCATGCAGTGGAGGAAGCCGACGCCGAGGGCGAAGGCGTAGAAGAGCATGGGCAGGTAACCGGCTTCGATACGACCCTGCTGCGCGAAGTAGTTGCGGAATTCACGGGCATTGCGGTGAAACTTCTGCCGTTCGAAGTTTTCCTGCGCGGTGGCTTTGACGACTTCGATGCCGGAGATGGTTTCTTCCAAGCCGGCGTTCATCACACCGAACGCCATACGCTGATTGTTGACGACGGGATTGAGGCGGCGTGAATAGGCGCGGACAGTAACGATGTAGACCCCGACGAAGATGATTGGTACAAGAATGAGATCAATTTTGATGGTGGCAATCATGAGGATGGGAATGGAAAGCCCTAAAATCGTTTCGGCAATAAAGAGCATGCCGGGGTTGATCATGAAGTTCATCTGCTGCATGTCGCCCGTGGCGCGGGCCATGATGTCACCCACACGCTGCCGGTCGTGGAAGGTTTGGCTTTTGCCAAGCAGACTGATGTAGAGTTCTTCACGCGAGTCGCGTTCTAAGCGTTGGGCGATTGTTTCGACCGCTAGACTGCCGCCAAGCGCGGCGAGACTATCTACTACAAGGATAAAGAGAATGGCGAGGCTGATTTTGAGCAAACCATCAACAGCAGTCGGGTTGATGATTTCTTCGGCTGCCTGACCGATCATGATACGAGAATATGAGTGGGCGAACCAAGCTGTGAGATAACAGGCACAGGTTGCTATGAAAAAATACTTGTACCGCCAGATATGAGAGAATATCCAACGGATTGGATTGGAACGATTATAAGAATAGCTGTTTGGAACGGTAAATTCGCTGCGTTGCACTGTCACGCCCCCTTGCTTTCTTGACGAACAGGATATTTCATTATACTAGAACGTGAGTTCGATTTTCTAGAGTGAGTTTTATACTAATATTTTACTGGTGACCCATTATAAGCCATAAAAAATCTTTGTAAACCCCTTAAGGATAGAACTGATTTTCAATGCTCCGGAGGAAATTAGTCAACTTTGTTGAGCGCGTTGAGTTGCGAGATGCAGTAAAGCCCTGTTATGAGCAGGGCTTTGTGCTTATCACTAACTAATACGTTACTGAAGGAGATTAAGTTCTAAATTGGGTTCCGCGAAGATCATGCCACGGGCCGCCATCGGTAAATCGTTCGGGTTCGAGGGTGCGCGGGCGTGGGTCTTCGGCCTGATCAAGCTGCAAGACCATCCACTTGGGGTAGGGCGTGCCGGGGTCAGAAACGGTGTGAATCGCCTGTTGTTCTTCCGGTGTCAGTTTGAGATCGGCAGCGAGAATATTGTCTTCGAGGTGTGTGAGTGAACGGGCGGCGATGATGACGCTGCTGATGGCCGGTTGGGACATCGTCCAAGCGAGGGCGACACGCGCGGGACTGGCGTTGTGTTGTTGGGCGATTTGTTGTAGAACCTCGATGATGGTGTAACCGCGTTCGACATCAAAGGGGACGAACTGCCCTGCCTGAGCGAAACGGGATTGATCTGGGAGCGGATTACCACGGTGATATTTGCCACTGAGGAAGCCGCCGGCGAGGGCGCTCCAGACGAGAATGCCCATGTTGGTGTATTGGGCGAAGGACATCCACTCGTGTTCGAGATCACGCCCAACGAGGCTGTAGTACATTTGCGCGGTGACAAATTTCTCCAGCCCTAGCTGGTTTTGGATGCCGAGGGCGGTGGCGGCTTGCCACGCGAGGTAATTGCTGAGGCCGATGTGCCGGACTTTACCCTGCCGGACGAGATCATCGAGGGTGCGGAGCGTTTCTTCGAGCGGGGTGTTGCTATCCCAACCATGGACTTGATAGAGGTCGATGTAGTCGGTTTGGAGACGCTTGAGACTACTTTCGACACCCCGCAGAATATTGACACGGGTCGCACCGCTGCGGTTGAAGTTGGTGTCACTCATGGGCAAGCGGACTTTGGTGGCTAGAACGAGTTCCTGCCGGATACCTTTGATGGCTTCCCCGACCTGCGTTTCACTTTCGCCACGACTGTAGACATCGGCGGTATCGATAAAGTTAATACCACGATCCAAGGCAAAGCGGATCATTTCGTTGGTGGCGTTTTGATCCAAGCTGCCCATGTTCATGGCTTTGCCGAACTGCATTGTGCCAAGGGAGAGGGCGCTGACAATCAACCCCGTATTGCCTAATTTGCGGTACTGCATTTGATTACCCCTTAATAAATTTCTTTATGCGAGTGATGATAACGCTGTCGAGGTGGATAGGCAATTGATGAGTGAGGGTTATGGAATAGGCGATGTGTGTAACAAGGGCTATTATTGAGTTGATGTTGAGGAAAATAGAATCGAATAGAAGCTTTCATTAGGAGCAGGGTGTTATGAAACGGTCTGAAATTAATGCGATTATGCGAGACGCGAATGAGTTTATCCGGCAGTGCGGGTTATATCTCCCCCCTTTTGCTTACTGGACGCCGGACGAATGGGGGCGAAAAGGGGCGGAGGTGAGCGAGATTGTCCAGAATAATCTGGGATGGGATATTACAGATTGGGGAACCGGGGATTACGCACATAATGGTTTGTTCCTGTTTACGGTGCGTAACGGTCACCCCGATAACTTGAAGAGCGGCAAGGGTAAATTGTACGCTGAGAAGCTGCTGGTGGTTGACCCCGGACAGGTAACCCCGCTGCACTATCACTGGCATAAGGTGGAGGATTTCATCAACCGGGGCGGGGGGAAGCTGGTGATGGAGTTATACAACTCGACGCCGAAAGGGGAACTGGATGATACACCGGTCACGGTGAGTATTGATGGAATCCGGCGGACGGTGAAGGCGGGGGAATTGATTGAACTCAGCCCCGGCGACAGCATCACTTTGCCGGTAGAGGTTTACCATAAGTTCTGGGGCGCGGAAAAACGGGTTCTGGTGGGCGAAATTTCGAATGTGAATGATGATAACAACGATAACCGCTTTTATGAGGCGGTTGGACGCTTCCCGGAGATTGAGGCCGAAGATGAAGCGCCATTGTATCTGCTGGTGAATGATTACCCCAAGTACTATAAGGGGTGATTTGGTGTAAAGCGCAAACCAAGAGGCGACCGGTAAGGATCGCCTCTTGTGGTTATAGGGGCAGCGGTTAGCTGACCGGCGGGATGTTGAAGCTGAAGGCGAAGCGGTTGTTGGGGTCGTACTTGGCTTTCAGCGCGGTGAGGCGGCGATAGTTTTCCGGCGAAAAAGCCTGCCGGGTACGCGACCACTTTTCTTCACCTTCAAGGAAGTTGATGTAAACACCACCGGTTGAGCTGGGGGCTAATTCTGATTTCAGTTCGCTAATGTGTTTGGTGATGGCAGGATAGGCTTCCGCAGACGGAACCATGGCGATGATTTCCAAGATGAGGTTGGCATCGCGGTTGCCGTAGGCATTTGCTTCAGGATTGACGCGGCTGATGGCTCCACCAGCGAAGCGAATTTCGCTGAGGGTGATGGTGGGAGGGCCGCCCTGCGGAAGGGTGTAATGGATGAGCGCGTCGATGGCTTCATCGGTGATTTCTCGCAGCCACAAGCCTGTGACATGCCCTGAGGACGGGTCTTTAGGATCGTTGCTGACGGTTTCGACTTCGCTGAAGGGCATGGGACGCCACATGTTGGCTACTGGCTCTTTCCAATCCAACCACGGTTGAAGCAGCGCCTGACCTTGTTCGATGCTGCCGGCATAGAGACCGCGAATCATGACGAAGGACTGCCCGCGCAGGAATTCAGGAACCTGCGGGAAGGGCGGGAAGTTCATAAGGACAATGGATGTCGTGAGTTCATCGGGTAGGGTTTTGATCCATTCGCGCCAACGCTTGTAGACTTCCCCCGCGAATTGAGCCGGATAGAGCAGATTGCCGCCGAAGACCATGGTGACGGGGTAGAGGCGAACTTCCATGGCGGTGATGATGCCAAAGCTGCCCCCACCTCCACGCAGCGCCCAGAAGAGATCGCTATTTTCGGTCTCGCTGGCTTTGACCAGATCACCTTCGGCAGTGACGACTTCGAAATAGTTGACACTGTCGATGGATAGGCCGTACTTGCGGGCGAGCCAGCCCATGCCTCCGCCGAGGGTGTAACCGACTGCACCGACATCGGGTGAGGAACCGAGAAGCGGCGC
>JAFLCH010000005.1 GCA_017303775.1 Anaerolineae bacterium
AGTCGAAGCATAACTCGCCGTGAATTGCGGCAGCGGCTTGAACGGAGCAGCCATCTCCGCCTGGTACTCAGCCGTCTCCGTCCACGATACCGTCCGGGGATAGGGACGCTTGCCCTGATAATGCCTCGGGTAGTGATCCCCATTCCAGCGGTAGGCGTAACGTTCGAGGAGTGACCGCCAGGTCGCACCCGGGAAGGCCCGAAGAATCTCCACCTGATCGACATGCCCGTCAATCATCTGTCGCAGCTTCTCCAGATCATCTTCTTCCCAGAAATAGCCCCGGCTCAGGTGGCCGGACACCCGCTCCGAGGTGCTACCGTCGCGCCAGTGGATGACCAACCGCTTGTGGTGGCGGGAATATTTGGTGATGGTTAGATGGGTGGCGAATTGCTCGAACAGCGACCGCTTCTCTTCGCGGGGGACTTCGCTCCAGCGCCGGATGATGGTCTCCAGCACCGGACGGGCATCCACCAGCGACCGCGCCTGCTGGTCATCCGATTGCAACCGGCTCAGCTCTTCATGCAGGCTGGCGAGTTCACTTTCAGCGGCTTCATAACGGGCTTGCGCTCGTGCCACCATCTCCGGGTTGGTCAGTAACCCCAGACTGGCGATGATATTGTCTTTGGTCTGCTCGGCTTGCCGGATAGCCGCCTGCACCCGGCGGATGTCACCCTGATCGACCTGTTCATGACTGGCGAGGGCCGCTTGCCAGAGGGCTTCATCAATCGTGGTCGCCTGCAGTCGTTCCAGCAGCATCCCATCCACCAGACTGTCCACGATTTCGGCGCGGATGTTCCAGACATTCGCCTTGTAAGGCAGCTGCGCCAGTTGGTACTGATACTTCCCGGCATAGGTGTTCCAGATGCAGGCCAGCCGCTTATGCGGCTGCTCCGGCAGATCATCGCTGTAAGCCAGATAGGCGTAGGTCGGCGGCGGCTGAGTCCGCTCTTCTTTGGGATGCCGTATCCAGGGGCGATACGGGACATAATCCGGGTTGGGCTGCCCGTAGAAGTCGGTTGGCGACAACCGGTTGTAGGCGTACATGAACAAGTCGAGCGGCACAATCGCCTCGTGATTGTTGAACTGGACAATCGCCCCTTTGTGAATCCAATGCCCGATGTAAGCCACGTTGGTCAACATGTAAGCGAGGCCGGTCTGGGAAGGAGTCAGTCCGCCGGTGAACGGTGAACGCCGGATCAGATGGTCCGTGACCTTGAAGCCTTCTGGCACGGCACCGGCTGGGATCTCCGGGAAGACCGGGCCCCCGTGATCGATCTGCTGCCAGGTCTTCTTGAAGTTGCCCTCGTTGGCGCGAAACAACTCGTAGTAGGCGAGCAGCACATCGGCGTAGAGGTCGAAGCGTTTGTACTTGCGGAAGTCGGGGTTGAGCGACCCATTGGGCAGATGACTGCGGGTATCGACCATGAAGCCAGGCAGCACCTTGCGTCCCGTCCACAATCCGCTGGCATCCCGCCGCTGGCGGGCTTTCACCAGTCGTCCGCGAATCTGGTATTCGAGATAATCTGCCGCCCGCTGCGACTCCTCGCGGAACATCTTGATGTGCGACGACCCCATGATGGGATGGGCGAAGTCGTAGATCATCATCGGGGTCATGACTTTGACGTTGTTACGTTTGCAGGCGTCAATGAAGATGTTGGTCTCGATCATGGTCACATCGCGGAAGAAGCGATCCACGTCCTGCGCCGCCACCAGCCCAATCTGACCACGCTCGATCAGGTCGTAGAGCATGGACATGCCCCGCCGTTCCTTGATCTTCTTCTGCCCGCTGACCCCAGCATCCATGTCGATCATGTGGACGCTCTCGCGCACCCAGCCCTGCCGCAGCAGGTGTTCGATCATGTCCACCGTTTGCAGCGTGGTTGAGATGTTGCCGATCTGACCCTCGGACGACTGGCGATAGTAGACGGCCGCCGGGCGACCGACCGGCAGGGGTTCCAGCTTGTAGGGATCGACCGGCGCTTCCGGTCGTTTCAGCGGGCGTGGCATGGGATTGTCGAAATCTCCTGATGAACGTGCCAAACAAAAACGCCCTGCACGCCGCGAGTGGGTACGGCAAGAGCAGAGCGCATGGGTTACAATGCGATCTAGCCCTGCGACGTGCCTCTATCACTCGCGGGGTCAGCCGGATCGGGGTGTTCCATCACCTCGGTCTGGCGTGAATGAACTTCCCCAGCAGTGTACTCCTGATCCTCCAGCCGCGCAACAATTCGGAGCAGCGAGCGATACACCCCCAGCAGGTTGATGGGTTCGGTGTAGCTGCTTGGCTGTACGTCGAGGGTTTGAATAGATGGCTGCTTGAGGGTCAACGCTTGGCCTCCGGTGGTTGGACACGTCTGACCCTCACAGGATAGCAAAGTCAAAGAGCCGAAAGCGCAGAAGATTTCAGGTTTTGGGATGCAAGATTTCAAGTGGGTGAAGCAGGATTTCAGACGGTTAGAATCGAGCCAGGTGATGTTAGAAGTCAGTTGCACCCCTTGCACATGAGCATACAATTATCCATAGTCGCTACTTGTGTTGGGGGAGTCCATGACAACTAAACTCAATATCTTCATCAGCTCGAAGATGGTCGAACTCAAAGCTGAACGTGATGCCCTCTACGCTCTGCTTCCGACCCTCAACTATGGGGTGCGCCCTCAGCAGGTTGCGATAATCGTCGCTGGTATACTGACTACCCCGGTCAGAATGATGGATAAGCGGACCGCTGGGTTGCCGTTGAGTAAGTGCCATGTGCAAAGCGGCTTCGGTCAGTTCGGAAGGCAGATGGGATGCCATGCTCAGTCCAACGATTTGGCGCGTGTACAAGTCCATGACACCCGCAACATACAGATAGCCTTCATCAGTGGGAATATAGGTGATGTCGGTCAACCAGACCGCATCGGGTTGGGCGGTGTCAAAGTGTTGCTGAAGCACATTCGGTTCAAAACGGTGATCGGGATTGGACTGCGTGGTACGCGGCTGCCGTCTGCGAGACCCTTTGCCGCGTAAGCCCAGCTGCTGCATGATCCTGGCAACGCGATTGTGACCGACAACCTCGCCTTTCGCTTGCAGTTGAGCATGAATGCGTGGCGCACCATAAATCCCACGAAACCGCTGCCAGATCGCTTGCATGCGCTCGCCTAAACTCCGGTTGGCTTGCTCCCGTTGGCTCACGGGGCGATTGAGCCAGGCGTAGTAGCCACTCTCGGATACCTCCAACACCTCACACAGGCGGCTGACCGGAAACTCATTCTCACAGGCGGCAACTGCAGGGTATTTCATGAATGGAGATCCTTGGAGAATATCTGCACTGTGTTTTTAGAATATCCCGCTCCTGACGGGTGATGTCTAGCTCACGCTTGGCCTGGCGCAACTCCGCTTTCAACTCTTCGACCTCACTCCGTTCCAGCCCATCCGTCACCGCATTCACTTGATAGCGCTTTTTCCACTGGCGCAACAGGTTATGGCTCAAGCCCAATTCATCCTCGATTGCCCCCACGGACTTCCCGCTACTTTCCTGGAGGCGAATCGCAACCCTAAGGGGAAATCGATTTGAAATTGTCGTGATTAAATCTGGGTATTGAACTCATTCACCCTCTTGAAAAGCGATAACTTTAATTCGTTTCTCGATAAACTTTGGGAGCCACCTCCAAAGAATTAAGAAGATTCACGCTTAGTGTTTGGGAAATATGCCGTAAAATGAACATAAGGTAAGCAATCTGCTGTGCCAACATTCGAGCATGGTTTGATTGTCTACTCATTGCACAGAAGCACGAATCTAGCACTACGTACTGGAGACAATTATGATACGGCAGGGTTCAATCACCACCCTTTTGCTCGTCCTATCGATATTCTTGCTCTCTGGAACTGTATTGGCTGAGGTCCGCTTTGTAGTCGTACAAGAGCCGATCTCTACACCTGGTGTGATCCCTGTCCCGGTGCCAACTGAAGAACCGGCTGCTCCCACAGAAGAGATACCCGCTCCTACAGAAGAGGCGCCGACTGAAGAAGTCACGGAAACACCGGCACCCACTGAGGAAGCTACACTTACCTCCTCACCGGAACCAACAACCGAAACCCCATCACCGTCTGAAACACCGGTCATAATCCGGGTTGCTATGAACGCCAGCCCATCTAGTGGCAATGGCCCACTAACTGTGATCTTCAGCGATGCCAGCACGGGTTCCGGCATCAACGATTGGTCGTGGGATTTTGGTGACGGCACCAGCGCCAGCGGGCAGGGGCCGCATAGCCATACCTATTCGACACCTGGCACCTATACCGCCAGCCTGACCGTCCGGGGTGCGAGTGGCAGCGCCACCGCCAGCCAGCAGATTGTTGTCTTTTCGCCGGGCAGTACAGTTGAAGCCAATTTCACCTATCAACAAACCAGTGCACTGGAAGTCTGCTTTAGCAATAGTAGCACTGGTGCAATCACTTCGTCAGTGTGGTCATTCGGTGATGGCAGCAATAGCGCAGAAACCAGCCCCTGCCACACTTATGCCGCACTGGGTCAATATACCGTCAGCCTGAGTGTGACCGGGGAGGGCGGGCAAACTTCGACCGCTTCCCGTACTGTCACACTCCTGCCGCAAACAGAGCCACCGAATGCAGCCTTTACCCCAGACCGCACTACCATTGCACCGGGTGGCACTATCCGCTTTAGCGATCAAAGCACCGGCATCATCCGCTCTTGGGCGTGGGACTTTGCTGACGGCATCACCAGCAATGAACGGCATCCGTCTCATCAGTACAGCACAATTGGAACTTACATCGTTACCCTGACCGTCAGTGGGCCGGGCGGCTTCGACCAGGTAACCGCCACCATCACGGTTGCGCCGGAAACTGTGTTGACCTGTTCTTTCAACGCGCCGAGCCGGGTATTTGCAGGCGAGCAAGTCACCCTGCGGAATACCTCCCGCGTGTCACCGGGCAGCTTCAGCGGCTTCACCTGGTTTGTGAACGGGGAAACTGCTGCCACTACAACCGACTTCACCACTTCTTTTGGCGAGGCTGGCAGTTACACTGTCCGTTTGGTAGGGCTGACTCTGGATGGTCAGACTTGTCAGTCTGAACGCACAGTAACGGTTCTGCCTTCCAACGGTGTCATTGCGGATTTCACCGGAACGCGCAATGTTATTGTTGGTGCTGAGATTTGCTTGCGAGATCGCTCACGCGGGACAATCCTCTCCCGTTCCTGGGATTTTGGTGATGGCACCAGCAGTGCGGAAACCGACCCTTGCCATAGCTTTGGCAGCAGCGGTCGCTACAGTGTGAAGCTGACGGTCAACGGGGAAGGCGGAGCCACCGACAGCCGCGCCCGGACGGTGAATGTCTATGACGCACCCACGTTGACGGCTTCCGCCAACCCGGTAAATGGGGTTGCGCCGCTTTCAGTCGATTTCTCTGCAACTGGCACCAACATCAGTAATTATGAGTGGGTATTCCCGGACGGTTCACGCGCTTTTTCTGCCAATGCCAGTTTCCTCTTTGACCAACCCGGCGAATATACCGTCACCGTGAGTGGCAGCGGCCCGGTGGGTTCGTTGTCTTCCAGCCTGACCGTTCAGGTGCGGGCAGCCCGTGATGTGCGGGCAGCTTTTGGTGCCTCGGCCTGGAATGGCATCGCGCCAGTTGAAATCTGTTTCACCGATCACAGCGAAGGGGAGGAGATCACCTCGTGGGCATGGAACTTTGGCGATGGTGCCACCAGCAGCCAGAGCAATCCTTGCCACACCTTTACCAGTGCCGGGCAATACACCGTCACACTCCAGGTAAGCAATAGTGACGGCATGAGCGCCAGCGCCAGCAATACAGTGCGGATTTACGATCCGGGCAGCGGCAGTGCCTCTTTACGCATTACCTCGGTGAACGAACTCACCGTGTGCTTTGGCAGCACCCTCGATGCCGGTATGAATATCGTGCGGTGGGAGTTTGGTGATGGTAGCACCAGCACCGAAGCAGAACCCTGTCATCCTTATCTAGCAGATGGCACCTATGCGGTGAAGTTGATCGTCACAGACATCAGTGGCACCGAGCGGGCGTTGACAGCGAGCATCTCCGTCAAGGAAGACGAGGCCGAAGAAGTAACAGCAACACCGCCACCGACTGAAACGCCTGAAATCAATGTCTTTGACCCGGCCCTGAGCAAGCTGGGCTACCTGCCAGCAGGCAGCATCGGCCTAACCGGTGAAGAACTGCACTGGTTGACGACCGTCACCAACAACGGCAATGCAGCCGGGGCAAATGTGGTCATCGTAGATAACGTCCGCCCAGAACTGCGGATTGACGCAGTGCAGGTTGCCTCCGGCAGCAGCTACACCATCAACGGACAGCAGGTTCGGGTAACGATCCCCACGCTGCTACCGGGTGAGCGCCAGGACTTCACTATCGTCACGACGGTGCTGACCAGCCCGAGATCCGGCACCATCAACAATACGGTCCAGATTAACGAGACTGGCGATAGTGCCACCGCCACGATCGTCATTCCGGGCATGATGATGATTCAGGCCGCGCCACCCACTCCAAACGGCCCCATCCCACTGATCAACGGTGTGCCGGAACTAACCGACTTTGCCGGTGAAGAGTTCTGTATCACGCCCAACTTCACCAATGCGGGTAGTAATGAAGGCTATGGCCCGTATATCACGCTAGTGCGGGATGCCAACCTGTCCCTGAACAGCATCGACTACCTGGGCGTAAACCTGATGGCATCGCCCTTCCTGGTCTCCTCTGGTTTCCTGCCCGCCAATGATCCCATCGAAGGACGCGCCATTCCGGGAATAGCCGGTCAGCAGTGGATTACCGTCCGCCTGCCGATTGGCTCGCTCGAAAGTACCAGCCCGGCTATCCCCATCCGCCTTTGTATGCAGAGCGCACCGCTGGCGGCTTTCGGCGTGCCGCTGCCCATCACCATTTTCCCCGGTTATGAGTTTGGCGATACCCCGACGGGTGCCAACGGCCCTATCTCCAACTTGAATGATGTTGGTGGGATGGATAACGCCGGTTCATTCACGCCGATCCTGGTGACGTTTGAAAAGGGCAATAGCCTGCCGGAGAGTGAAGTAATCCCAAGCTGCTATCCCGCGCCACCGGTGGGCGCTCCGGGGCAGCCTGGCCCGGCCTGCGCTGTGCCGCCGGGCGTCCAATGGCCCTATGAATACTTTTTGGACATCGAACTGGCTGCTGGTCAAACCCTGACTACCAACAGCTATACCGATGTCCTCGACCCGGCCTTTGAGTTCTACCCGTACACCTTCCCGGTGACGACGGTAGCGAACGCCGTTATTTCCAGCGGCACCTGCACACCGACGGGCATCACCGCTACCTTCAATAGCAACCCGATTACAGCACTGCCTGCGCTGGCACCGCCCGGTGGCGGCACGTTGCAGGTGGATATTGCCAGCATCGTCAACCCGTCTGCCGCGACAACCTGTACACTCCGCTTGAGCTATCGCGGGTTCATCAATGACATTCTGAGCGAAACAGCGGCACCCACCACCTACGCGGCGACGAATAACGCCAGCTTTGGTTACAACCATGTCAGCGGCCCACAGCCGATCCTGACCGATACGGATGTGGTAGATGTCCGTAATCTCGAAATTCAGAAGTCGGCCTCGCCCACAACAGTTGTGCCGGGCGATGTGGTGACGTACACCCTCTCCTTCCAGTTGAGTGAGTACATCGGCATTCAGGCGCTGAGTGTGACCGACATCATCCCGGATGGCATTGACTACAACGTGGATTCTGCCACCGTGACCGTGCCGGGGTTGGGCAGCGCACCCATCACAGGTGCCAATCAGAGCATCAGCTATGGGGCAGATACTGGCACCCTGGTCTTCAATGTGACCGGCGCACGCCCTGGCCCGTACTCTGCGGCAGGTACGGTGAGCATCACCTACACCGGCACCGTCCGGCAGACCTACCGGGCAGGCGGTTCGTTGACCGGGTTTGTCAGCGCTAATGACAACCTGAACAATACCATCACCGCCAACTTCACCACCACTGGTGGGCAGACCTTCAATGATGAAAGTAGCGCCTCGGTCACCGTCGTTCCGAATAGTTTGACAAAGGAATTGGTCAGCACACCAGTGGATTCTGCTGCCGGGTTTGTTCCCGGTGAGCCTGTGACCTTCCGGCTGACGCTGCGGGTGCCTTCCGGCGATACGCGCAATCTGGTCATTGAAGATAACTTCCCGCTGCCGGTCTTCCAGGTGCAGGATGGTGACTTCGGCATCGAAGCCCGGACAATCACCCTGCCAGACCCCATCGGGCGCTCGGCTCCCTTTGACGTGCCGAATACCGATGGCTATTGCAGCAGCTATGACGATCCCAATCCGACCTTCCCGGCGTATACACGCGCCTGCGGTCTGCGTTTCGTCTACGGTACGGACGGCACCAACCTGCCCGCTGGCTCATCCGTCACCGTAACGCGGGTGGGCAATACCGTGCGGCTGAATGTGGATGCGCCGGTTGAAACCAACCTGACCGAAGAACGCCGCATTGTGGTTGAACTCACGGCGGGCATCATTGACCAACCTTTCAATGACGGCCTGTTCCTGTCGAATCGGTCGCTGGCCCGTTATACCAATACACTTGGTTCGGTTGTCACCCTGAACGCCGATGACTATGTGGATGTCGCCGCACCGGATGTCCGGATCTGCAAAGGCATTTCTGCTACCACCAATGCCTCCAGCGTGGCGGCTGCCGGTGCAGCCTGCCAGGTGACTGGTGCGCCCAACAATAACCTGACCAATGTGGATGCCGCTGATGTCCTGACCTACACAATTACGGCACAGAATGTGGGCAGCGCCCGCGCTTACGGTGTGGTCATCTCGGACAACGTGACCACTATCCCTCAATTGACGGGTTGTACACTGGTCAGTGTACGGGATGGCGCTGGAGCCGCACTGGCTTTTACCGGAACTTTCCCAACGCTCACCCTGACTAATCCGTTGCCGGGGGATGGCAGCGCGGGCGTTTCCACTGCACAGGCCACCGCTGTTGTGACCTATCAATGCACAGTTGCGAGCAATGTTGTCCCGCTGACAGCACCTATCGTCAACCAGGCGAGTGTGGTCTTCGCCGCCTTTAGCGATATCCTGCCGGGTGGCCCGCACCTCAACCCGCCAACTGTGCCCTTCGCGCCGCGCACCGATGTTGCCAACTTTGTATCGGCTGCGCCGAACATCACCAAGGCTCGCACACCGGCAACTGCCACCATTGGCGACCTCATCACCTATACACTTGCGGTGGACATCCCCGGCGGGACGATGAATAACGTCTCGATTGTGGATACACTGGATTCCGGGCTGGCCTTTGTGGACTGCACCAGTGTGAGTGTCACCAGCGGCACGCTGACCAGCAGCCTAGGCGCAATCAACACTGCCAACTTCTGCAACGATCCCACCAACCCGGTGATTGGCGCAGGCGGCGGTGCCGCCACCTGGAACTTCGGCAACCTGACCGATACGGGTAGCAATAACACCGACCTCGATACCATCACCATCACCTATACGGCGGTGGTGCTGAACACGGCTGCTAACGTCCGGGGGCAAGACCGCAACAACAGTGCAGAACTACGTTGGGCTAACCCGGCGGGCGGGCAGTTCACCGATAACGCCAGCGCACCGGATACACGCCTGGTCGAGCCAACGCTACTAGTCGACAAGACGGTGGCTCCGGCGACTAATCTGGATGCCAATGATTTAGTAACCTTCACCATCGACATCCGTCATGCTGCCGGTAGCGATGCGACTGCTCACAACATTGCCCTCAGTGATGTCATCCCATCAACCCTGACCTACGTCCCTTCATCGTTGGTTTTCGTCGCAGGGACAGGGCGGGTTGCACCAGTCACCTTGAGTGAAGCGGCTGGCACCATCACCGCCACCTGGACGAGCCTGACCACCACTCAAACCAGCCGCCTGCAATTCCAGGCGCGGTTGGTCAATACGGTTCAGCCCGACCAGCCCATCACCAATACAGCAGGCATCACCTGGACGAGCCTGCCCGGTAGCCCAACCAACACGACTTACAATCCGCTGGGTGTGGAACGCACGGGCGACCCGACGGGCCCCGGTGGTGCTGCCAACACCTATACCGCGACTGATCCAGCTACGCTGACGGTCGCCAGTCCAACTGCGACCAAGACCGTTGTATCGACTTCTTTGGCAGATACCGGCAATGGCAGTGATACCGACCCGGATTTGACTATTGGCGAACAGGTGACGTATCAGATCACCATCACTTTCCGCGAAGGTGTGACCAATAACGCCGTCATTCGGGATGACTTGCCGACGGGAGCGGCGGTGCTAGGCTACATCAGCAGTCGGATCATCAGCATCGGCAGCAACCTGAGCTTCAGCAGCGCGACTCCAACAGTCGGTCTGGCAGGAACAGCTACCGACACCAACGCCGATACGATCCTCAACCGAATAGATTGGAACTTGAGCAACGTCACCAACACGCCTGATAACGTTGCGAACGCCGCCGACCAGATTGTGGTCGAAATAGTAGCCCGTGTGATCAATGTGGCTGACAATAGCGGCCTTAGCCCGACGCAAGACCTGAACGTGGTCAATACCGGGCGAATCCGGTATACCAACTTCGCCGGGGCGACGGTTGCCCAGAATGGCACCACAACGGTTGATATTGTCGAACCACGCCTGATTATCAACAAGAGCGCCAGCGTCCCCCAGGCCGATGCAGGCGATACCGTCACCTATACCGTGACGGTTCAGAACACTGGTACTGCCCTTGCCTACAATGTCGTCATCACCGATCCCATGCTGCCGGAGCTTGAACTGCTCACCGGCACGGTGACAACCAGCGCCGGGGCGGTGACCCTGGGCAATACTGCCGGGGACACGACTATCCGGATTGATGCCGTCTCACTGGCGATCAATGGGACCATCACCATCACCTATCAGGCGCGGCTGCGGCCCAGCGTCTTCCCCGGTCAGAATTTGGTCAACACGGCGTCACAAACGTCCAACAGCCTGCCGGATGGCACCGGGCGTACTGGCAATAGCAGCGACCCGGCAACAGTGTTGGTGCTCCTGCCGCAATTCAACAAGGATATTGTCAGCACGTCGGAAGGCGCGACCTTCCCCGGCGTTGGCACAACCGATCAGTACACGGCAGCACCTGATCTGGCGATTGGCGAGACCATCACCTACCAAATGACCATCGTCGTGCCGGAAGGCACCAGCAACATCCTGCGCCTGGTCGATACCCTGCCCAGCATCGGCGCGGGCGACCCCGGCACCCTGGATCACATCAGTTCCCGCGTGGTCAGCATCGGTGCCAACATCAGCAACTCGGCACTGGCAGTCGGCGCATCGGGTAGCGTCGTGGGGCAAGTTATCACCTTCAACTTCGTCGGTGGGACTCCGATCTCCAACGTGGCTGATGGCCTGAGTAACGCCGCTGATCAGATGGTGGTTGAAGTGGTGGCACGGGTCAGCACCATCGCTGCCAATGCCAACGGCGACCTGCTGACCAACCGCGCCCGCCTGACCTACGATGGCAACAACACGCTGGACGCCAGCGCAGCAGCGGATGTGGTCGAGCCGAACCTCAATATCGACAAGAGCGCCAACCCGACCACTGGCCTGAACGCGGGTGATGTCATCACCTACACGCTGGTCATCAACCACACCGCCACTTCGACCGCTGATGCCTTCGATCTGCGGATCACCGATGTGATCCCGGCGGGTATCACCTACGGTTCAGTGACGACTGCGGCCTCCACCTGCGATGAACGCGCCGGTTGGTCGGCGGATGTCAGCAGTTTGCCCGGCACGGCCGTCTACCGCTTTGACGATCTCCCACTGGGCGTGTCCTGCACCATTGTCTACACGGCGACCCTCGCCAACACCGTCACCAACGGCATCACACTGACCAACACCGCCAGCCTGCGTTATTCCTCGCTGGATGACGGCACGCCGGATATCAACGACCCGAATGAGCGCGTCTACAACGATAGCGACCCGGTCTCGGTGACAACTAACCTGGCTCCGCTGTCCTTCACCAAGACAGTGGTGGATAGCTCAGAGACCTACACCGGCGCGGGTCAACACGGGGCAACCCTGACCGACCTGACCATCGGTGAGACTGTGACCTATGAACTGCGCGCCCGCCTGCAGGAAGGGACGGTGCCGCTCACTATCACCGATACGCTGCCCGCTGGCCTGACCTTCGTCAGCGCCACCTTGAACCTGCCCGCCCCGACCAACATCACCATCCCGGGTGGCTTCCCGGCACCGACCCTCGCCGGTCAGGTGATGACGCTGACGCTGGGTAACGTCGTCAACGCCGCCGATAACCTCGCCAACGCGGCGGACGATCTGGTGATTTTGGTCGTTGCCCGCGTCAGCGATGTCGCTGCCAACAGCGGCACCACCGGCGCGGACAAGATCAACACTGCCACCCTCAACTGGGGCGGCGGCACCCTCACCGATACCGAGACGGTCGAAATCGTTGAGCCGAACCTCAATATCGACAAGAGCGCCAACCCGACCACTGGCCTGAACGCGGGTGATGTCATCACCTACACGCTGGTCGTCAACCACACCGCCACTTCAACCGCTGATGCCTTCGACCTGCGGATCACCGATGTGATCCCGGCGGGAATCACCTACGGTTCAGTGACGGCTGCGGCCTCCACCTGCGATGAACGCGCCGGTTGGTCGGCGGATGTCAGCAGTTTGCCTGGAACGGTCATCTACCGCTTTGATGACCTCCCGCTGGGCGTAAGCTGCACCATCGTGTACACGGCGACCCTCGCCAACACCGTCACCAATGGGATCACGTTGACCAATACCGCTACAATGGGTTACTCCTCGCTGGATGACGGCACGCCGGATGCCAACGACCCGAACGAGCGCGTCTACACTGACACCGACAATGCGGTCATTGATACCAATGTCGCGCCGCTGTCCTTCACCAAATCGGTGATTGACACCTCGGAGGCTTACACCGGCGCAGGTCAACACGGGGCGACACTGACTGACCTGACCATCGGTGAGACCGTGACCTATGAACTGCGCGCCCGCCTGCAAGAAGGCACGACGCCCATCACCATCACCGATACACTGCCAACCGGCCTGAGTTTCGTCAGCACCCAACTGGCACCGACCAACGGCGCGAATGTCACCATCACGGGCGGCTTCCCCGCACCGACCCTCGCCGGTCAGGTGATGACGCTGACGCTGGGTAACGTCGTCAACGCCGCCGATAACCTGGTCAATGCCGACGATGATCTGGTCATCTGGGTAGTCGCCCGTGCCAGCAACGTGGCTGCCAACAACGGCACCACCGGCCTTGATAAGATCAACACTGCCCGACTCAATTGGGGCGGCGGCACCCTCACCGATACCGAGACAGTCGAAATCATTGAGCCGAACCTCAATATCGACAAGAGCGCCAACCCGACCACTGGCCTGAACGCGGGTGATGTCATCACCTACACGCTGGTCATCAACCATACCGCTACTTCGACCGCCGATGCCTTCGACCTGCGGATCACCGATGTGATCCCGGCGGGCATCACCTACGGTTCGGTGACGGCTGCGGCCTCCACCTGCGATGAACGAGCGGGTTGGACTGCTGACATCAGCAGCTTGCCGGGTACCGTTGTCTATCGCTTTGACGACCTCCCGTTGGCAGCCAGCTGTACCATCACCTACACGGCGACTCTGGCCAACACCGTCACCAACGGCATCACACTGACCAACACCGCCAGCCTGCGTTATTCCTCGCTGGATGACGGCACGCCGGATGCCAACGACCCGAACGAGCGCGTCTACAACGATAGTGACACTGCGGTCATTGATACTAATGTGGCACCGCTGTCCTTCACCAAAACGGTGGTGGATAGCTCTCAAACCTACACCGGCGTGGGTCAACACGGGGCGGCCTTGACCGACCTGACCATCGGCGAGACCGTCACCTATGAACTGCGCGCCCGCCTGCAAGAAGGCACAACGCCCATCATCATCACCGATACGCTCCCGGCTGGTCTGGTCTTCATCAGTACCCAACTGGCACCGACCAACGGCGCGAATGTCACCATCACCAACGGCTTCCCGACCCCAACTCTTGCCGGTCAGGTGATGACGCTGACGCTGGGCAATGTGGTCAATGCCGGGGATAACACCGTCAACGCCGACGATGATCTGGTGATCTGGGTGGTTGCACGGGTCGCCAATGTGGCGGGCAATATCGGCACCACCGGCCTTGACAAGATCAACACCGCCACCCTCGACTGGGGCCCCGGCACCCTCACGGATACCGAGACGGTCGAAATCGTTGAACCCCTGTTGGACATCACCAAGAACGCCGCGCCGAACATCGGCCTGGACGCCGGGGACATCGTGACCTACACCTTCTCGGTGACGCATACGGGGGCTTCAACAGCAGATGCCCAGGATGTCAGCATCAACGATCTGCTGCCTGCCCATATGACCTACGTGGGCAATGTCGCCACCGTGACTGGGCCTGCGCCGACCGTCACCAATAGCTCACCCAACATCATCTTTAGTTGGGCGAACCTGCCGCTGGGTGCCACCTATACCTTCACATTCGAGGTCTCTATTGACCCGACCGTTGGGCCAGCCGCCAGCCTGACCAACACGGCGACGCTCGGTTGGTCAACGCTGCCCGGCGCTAGCCCTAACGAACGCACCTATACCGATACCGCCAGTGCGGTCGTCACCACCATCCCGCCGACCATGGAGAAGTCCATCTTCACCACGTCCCTGACCGAGACGGGTTCAGCCCAGCATGACCCGACCATCGTGGATGTGAACATCGGTGAGACTGTCACCTACTACATGACCATCACCATGCCGGAAGGCACCGCGCCGCTCACCCTGACCGATAACCTGCCAAACGTGATGACGGTCGTCAGTTCGCGGGTCTTGAGCCTGGGTGCCAATATCACCACCACCGGCCTTGGCGTTGGTCAGCCGGGCGTGGTCAGCGATGCGAACTTCGCCGATGGCTTGCCTGACCGGGTAGTCTTCAACCTCGGCACGGTTCTGAATGCGCCGGATGGCATCGACAACGCGGAAGACCAGATCGTCCTCGAAGTGGTGGCGCGGGTTGATGAAAACGCAGCCAACCGCAATGGCGATCAGTTGACCAATACCGCCACGCTGAACTACGGTACTGGAACTGTTACCGATACCGAAGTCGTGGAGGTCGTAGAACCGGAACTCAACATCGACAAGTCGGCGCTGGTCGTCACCGGGCGTCCCGGCGACATCATCGAATACACCATCGTGGTCGATCATGTGGGTGGTTCCAACAGCCCGGCCTACGACATCGTGATTACCGACCCGATGTTGCCCAATCTCAACTTGATCGTCGGCAGTGTCACCGCTACCCCTGGCAATGTCGTCCTCGGCAATAACGCCGGTGATACCACGCTGCGGGTGGAACTGGGTGTCCTCAACCCCGGTGATAGCATCACCATCACCTATCAGGCGCAGATTGACGCGTCGATCACCCCGCCGGTGACGTTCGTCAACACCGCCACCCTCAACTACGATAGTGCTGCCGGGCCGGGTGGCCGCCCTGGTACCGACGATGACACTCATACCATCCGCGTCAATGATGATGTCTATCGCTACTCGAAAACAGTGGTGGATACATCCCTGATCGACACCGGCGATAGCCAGTTGACCGGCGCACCGGATGTGACCATCGGCGAGCGCGTGACTTTCCATATCGAAGCCTATCTGCCGGAAGGGACAACCACCAACTTCACCATCACCGATAACTTGCCGGACGGCATGATCGTCGTCAGCAGCCGGGTAGTGAGCATCGGCAGCAACCTCGGCGTCTCCGCGCTGGCAGTGGGCGATCCCGGCACCGCCTCCAACAGTAACTACACGGCGGATGCCTTTGATGACCGGGTGGTCTTCAGCTTTGGCGATACCACCAATGTCATTGACGGCATCGACGATGACCGTGACGTGGTGGTCGTCGAAGTGGAAGCCCGCGTATACGATAACCAGTTGCTCAATCGTGGCGGCACCACCGTTACCAACGAGGCCATCATTGACTACGGCCCCAACCGCCGCCGTGCGGAAGCCGATGTGGACATCGTTGAGCCAAACATCAACCTGACCAAGACCTTTAACCCCCGTATTGAAGGGCGCGGGCATAAGCTGTTCATGACTCTTGAACTGGTCAACAGCGGTAGCTCCATCGCTTACAAGGTATCCCTGCGCGACCCGCTCAACCCCGGCCTGTGCCTGGATACAATCAGCGTGGACGCCTCTGGAGCGCCGGGGACGACCTTCACCAATACCTCTACCAGCGGCTGTGGTGGGATCGTGCAGATCGACTTCACTGACCTGGGCATTGGCGAGCGCATCGTCGTCACGGTTGAACTGACTATCGACGCCGCGCTGGAACCAATCCCGCAGGACATCCCCAATACGGCGACCGTAACTTACCAATCCATCCCTGTCGGTCACCCGGATGAAAGCGAAGCCCGTCAGTATAATGACAATGCTACCGACATCCTGACGGTAGATGAACCAACCATCGAAGTGACCAAAGTCGGCAACCCGCAATCGGTGCGGGCTGGTGGATTGCTCACCTACACTGTCACCGTCACCAACACTGGCGAACCACCCATCGATGCCTTCCAGGTGGTCATCACCGATGTGCTGCCGCCTGAACTCACCTATGTCTCGGCTACACCGGCGAAGGGGGTTTGTACCGCCAACGGTCAAACCATCACCTGTATCATCGACAAGCTGCTGCGTGGGGAAACCACCACCATCCTGATCGAGACTCGGGTCGCGGCTGGCCTGGCGGCTGGTACCCGGATCATCAATCTGCTGGGGCTGACCACCCTGGAGGGTGTGTCGGTCGAAGCTGATGCCCTGAATGTGGTGGCCTCGGAAGCCGTCTGTAGCATCGGCTGCCCGGATGCCCAGATTTACCACAGCGACCAGACCGGCGACTGGGAAATCTTCCGGCTGGTGGGCGGCACCACACTTGAGACTGATGCTGATCAAAACCTAACCCAGAACCCTGCCGATGATGTCGAACCGAGTCAATCTCCGGATGGCAACTGGATGGCCTTCGCCAGCAACCGGGACGGCAATTGGGAAATCTATGTCACCCCGACAACGGTGATTGATGGTCAGCCCACCCGCACCCGCCGCGTCACCACCAACACTATCGCGGTCGATACCGACCCGGTCTGGGGGCCGACCGATCATCTGGTGTACGAATCAACCCGCGACGGCAACTGGGAGCTATACCTGCTCGATTTGCGGACAGGCATCGAAACCCGCCTGACCAATAACCCAGCCGATGACCTGAATGCGTTCTGGTCGCCGGATGGCTCGCGCCTGGTCTTCCAGAGCAACCGTAGTGGTCGCTGGCAACTGTATGAACTCAACTTGCAGACGGCAACGCTGCGCCTGCTCAGTGACGGCAGTGGCGATGATATGGATGGAGCCTACGCCAACAATGGGGAACGGATTGTCTTCCGCTCGGTCAACCCGGATGGCACCATCATCACGTTGATGAATGCGGATGGCAGCGGACGCACTCCCATCAGCGAACGCAGCAGCCGTGCGGCTAACGCGGTTTGGTCGCCGGATGACAGCCTGATTGTGTATCAATCGGACACGGATGGCGACCTGGACATCTACGTCTACGGTGTTGCAACGGGTCAAGTCCGTAAGCTGACCGCCAATGATGTGGATGACTATGCCCCGACCTGGTTATGCGGTAGCTTGCAGGTGATCTTCACCTCGGATGAACCCGGCAACCCGGATATCTTTCAGGCGAATGCCCTGCCGCTGACGGCCCCGGCCTTAGTGGTGATGGACGACACCACCCAACTGACGATTGACTCGAACCGCGACCTGTATCCGCAGGGCGCACCCTCGGAGGAGAACGCCAGCCTGGAAGGGATACTGCCGGATACTGTTTCGGCTGAACCTGGTCATACACAGATTTTGAATCTCGATATGGCGGTCACGCCTGAAGACCAGACGCTAAATCGGGATGAAGTGTGGGAAGCGATCACAGGTTGTGCAGAGATAGATCTCAATTCATCGCCACCACCTTATGCGCTGTCGCTGCTGCCTACGCGTTAAACTGACTACCCCTCATACAGAACGCACTCCTTGACCGAGATGCGTTCTGTATGAGGGGTAGAGTTGGAGGGTGAGTCTGCGATAATGCGGGCAGATCATTCGTGAGTTTGCCCCCTGAAACGGAACAGTCGCAACGTATAGATATTGATGAGAAACTTCGCCACCATCTCTCAAGGGCCTTAGATATTGACCCGACTAAGCGTCCAACTATTGAAGAGATGATCGATGTATTGAGTCCAACTCGCCCCGTATGATTTTCTGAGGGCCATGGTCAATGTATAAGGGTTCTGCTCTCTAATGTACATCATGCTTTCTTTGTGCGTAAGCTGATCTATTTCGGATAGAGCCCAATAGAGAGTTGTGAGCGTTAGGTAAGTGGAAGCACAGTATCATGATTAGCTAACAGCGTCCAACAGTTGCTCATGATTGGTTAACGACGCCTAGCTCAGTTCACAGGTTTCACAATCTTCACAACTCGGTAGTGATCGACATGAAAGCGTTGTTTGAGGGTGGGCCAAATCTTCTGCAAATCAGCACGACAATGCTTATGACCTGTGATTTCTGTGAAGACTGTGATGAAAACAACTTATACCAATAGAAAAGCCTGTGTTCACAGGTTTCACAACCTTCACAGGCTTTCTTCGGGCTTCACCCCTTGAGCCTGTCAGTTTTCGTCTTCACAACCCTCACAAGTTTCACAGCCTAGAATTTCAGGCTTCAACCGCCATAGACGAATGACACTACCGCGCACACTGCGTTGCACCGTGAGGTTAGTTTTGCCGGGCAGCAGCAAGCCATCTTCTTTGAGTTGCGTGCCGATAGCAAAGGCGGTAAAGCGGAGCGGCTGGATTTTGTTCACCTCACGTAAAGCGACATCTGGCAGTAAGTAGATGAAGCTCTCATCACGGTAGCCTGCGACGACCGCCCCAGGCGTTGGATCACCTTGTGCGCGCAATGATGGTTCGATAACGCATTGCCCACTGCCGATGATCTGCCCCAGAATGTTCAAGAACATCTCACTGGCACGTTCCTGACGCAGCGTGCGGACACTCTCGACAATTACATCCTGCCAGCCAGGGAGCAGATAGTCTTCGTCCATCTCAGATAGAAATCGGGAGAGCATTTGGTAGACCGTTACCAGCACTGCCCAATTCTGGATTACACGTCCGGTATTGGATTGCCCACCCGCTTGTTTTGCAAGCTTTTCGCGGTAGCCACGCATGTTGTTGCTGAAGCGGTTGGCGATGTCGGTTTTCAGATCACCTTGCTCAAGCTGTTTCGCTATCCACGATGCGAAATGTGCAGTGAAGCCTGGCAGGTATTCACGTAAACGTTCCGCCTGTGCCAGCGCCTTAGCGCCCGGGTCACGCTTCTCCCAGGGCGGGATTTCCAGTACCAGCATTCGCGCGACAACCGACATCTCACCCTCGATAGTCGTTTCGCCAGTAGAGAGGATTAGCCCGCGACAGGGTTTCTCATGACGAACCTTCGCCTCACGAGTCAAACGTCCTCGTCCCATGCCGCGCGAGTAGGATTGCAGAAAACGGGTGAACGTCTTCTCGTCTGCGTAGATGCTCTTGTAGTCATCAACCCAGAACAGACTGTCTGCCAGTGGATAGCCCAATGTTTCGACGGTGTTGATCGTATCCCCCCATTGTGCAGGCGGTGTATCCCGGCCGAACTGCCCGTAGAAGCTGGTCAGGAGCGAAGCAATCTCCGACTTGCCACTGCCGGATGTTCCTACCAAATGGACAGCAGGTCGTGGCGCGGCAGGCGGAAAGAAGCGTTGAAGCAAAGGCAGGAGCGCAAAAGCGATGAGCGATGATGCCATCCGGGGTGGCAGCACCTTTGTGACTGCATCAAAGGCTTGAAGACTCTCTGGCCAGCTAGTCGTCTGCAAGCCGTAGTCTCGCAATCGTTGGTCGAGTTCAACCGCTGGTGAATCTGTCAGTTTGCCCTTCTCGGTGATGCAGTCCTGCGGTGAAATGTAAACCCACTTTCCATCCATTTGCATCCAGCCCATGAAGTTATAGTGACGATGCGTGGGAAACTCGCCAGACAACTGCACAATCGCCGGTACAAGATGCTTGGACATCCCTGCCCGCACGACGTACTGTGAACCGGCATTCGCTCCAACAAAGCGGCGCAGCGCAATATCATCGACAAATACTTCTCCCGGCACATCCAGCTTCTTTACAGAGTCACCGCGCCGGAGTTCAAGGGCTGTCGTGTGGGTTTCCTTGCTATCGTCATCAAGTTGACAGGTCTGGTAGATCACCTTTGCAGTCCAATCTGTGACCGTGTTTTCTATCGTGCCGCGATAGGTTTCTTTGTGATGGATGATTTTGCCATCGCGCAGCAGATAGCTCTCGGTATCAATGTACCCCTGCTCCCTCTGCTGGAAGCTAGCACGCTTCTTCTCTTTATAAAGATGATCAATGTCCCCGATTTTCAATCCATCACCGCATAGCACTTTCAGGCGCTGTCGCTCTGCCGCCCACTCAACAGGATTGAGATGGATACATGCTTCAACTGCGGCGACAATCTGAGCAGTAGTAGGACGTTCTGCTTTCTGATCAACCTGAAACTGTCCTACAAGTTGGTCAACAATTTGGCGTGCCTGCTGGCTTCTTTCTGCGATAGGCTCACGCGGCGGGCGGCTGTAGGTACTGCGGATGGTCGCCAACGCCTCACGCTCATTGCATCCGTCAGCCACGTAGCGTGGGACAAGCTGGGCCTCGGCATCGGATAGGGAATTGCCCGCATCGCGCAGTTGACAGGCAGCGGCGAAAAGTTCCTTGTTGCGCTGATGTACTGGCGCACCAGCTATCAGATACCCCTCGGTGCGCCGAGGCAACGGATGCTGCCCATTTCCATTCAGGGTGACAACTTTGAGATTACCAACTCTGGTTGGCTCGACCGGCTGGCGCAGCCAATCGAATTGGGCAAGTGAATAGCGCCGGGTGGGATCGCCTTCAACAATGCTGACGATGGCACCGTTACGTTCAGGCTTGGTATTGATGCTGCCGGGCAGTCGCATGACAGAAGCCACCGACTTGACATAAGCCGGGTCGCCACCCAGGGCGGAAGCCAATCCCCGCAGCACATCAGCAATGCGGGTACGAGCAGCTTCATCAGTCAGGACAAAGGGTTCATCCAACAGCCAGTAGCTGTGCCAGCCGCCACCACTATCGAGTATGAATGAAGGTGCTGGGTCAAACGCCCTTAGTCTCTCCAGCAGGCGGTCTCGTTGGGTGGGATCTTCATCGGCATCTACATCCAACCAGAGGGCCGGGACGAGCGCAGCGGACTCGGCACTGCCCTTGCTCTCAGAGCGCAGGCAGGGGGCGAAGTAGAGACCAAAGACTTCGCGGTTCAGGGTGTCAGCCTGCTTGAAGCTGGTCATCAAGCGGCGTTTGTCGCCAACCTTGCTCCACAGGGTCTTGACCTCGCCGGTTTCCGGGTGAATGCAGCGTAGTTCGAGATAGAGATCATCCGGGCAGCCTTGATAAAGTGCGCTCAGAAAGGCGCGGCGATCCAGCGCCGACAGCTTGTCGGTAGTCAGGTTGTGTGCCATACTCTTGCTATTCCTTTTGTATGCAGGGGCAGGACGCGCTATCGGTCGCCAAACTTCCAGTGCGTCCCGTCCCTGTATGCTTTACAAGTCGATTTCCATCGCTGGCTGGTCCGGTTCCAAATCCTCCAGCAAGGCCGAACGTTCCGCTGGTGTCATCTTCCCCAGCACCCCGGCCAACTGCTTCAGCTGCTCCAGGTCACCTTTCATCCCAATTCCCAGAACTTGTGCCAGTTGCTCGGCCTCTTCGTGAGTTAGACCACTCAACAGCGGACGGAACTGAACGGTGACAGACTCCTCGTCGTCATCGGTCGGCGTGGCATAAGGTCGATAGAAGCCCAGGCTGGTAGTCGTTTCGCTGGTGCGGCGCAAGCCACACCAGACCGGCCACTCTCGGTCATCCTTATCAATCGTCCATCCATGCGGGTCTCCGTCGGTGATCGCTATCTGCTGCTCACGGATGTCTGCTAACTGGTCATGGCGTGTTTCCCATTCCGGCCCGACATAACGATCCATGAGCGCGACCATCTGGCCTTCTGTCGCCCGATGCAGCATCTCGATGTGGTCGACCTTGCGATTGCGGCTGAAGAAGAGCGGCACCCGGCAGCTATGTTCCTCACTGTAGACCGTGCCGGGCAGGACAGTGTGAGTATGCGGGTTGTGCAATCCCGGTGCCTCTAGATCGTTGGTCAAACGATGATGCAGCACTGTTGAAAACTCGATACCTGTGTCCAGTCCCCGGCGGTCGAAGAAGTCCTCGATGACTCCCTCGGTCAGTTCCCACATAAACGCCTCCCGATCTTCCGGCGCGACCATCGCTATCAGGTCAGGATTAGGATTTGTGACCAGGCTGAAGGCCAGCACATGCTCACTTTTCAGGGCGTCGCAGCGAGCGGCAATCTCGGCGACCGATCCGCCCATGCCGTGATCCCGCCAACGATCCTTCCCGGCTGCGTGGCGAGCAGCCTCATCCCGGCTCTCCCTGTACGTCAGGTAGTGCAAAAGATTCTTCGACTGCTTTGCGCCATCAGCGGACGGCTTCTTGTATTGCACATTGGCGACACACATCTGCTTGTGATCCATGCCGTTACTGTCCCTCCTGGCGGCGGCGAATGCTGTTCACAAAGTCGTTGAACTGCCCCGTCAGCGCGTCCAGCTTGACCTCGATCCCATCCACCTTGCGCTCAATACCTTTGGCGATGGCTCGCCTCGATCCGGGCAGGTCATCCTGCGAGGCCAGGTAGTAGTTGACGGCATCGCGCAGCAGGTCGTTCTTACTGACGAAGCGACCGGCACGAGCGCGAAGGTTGCGGAGTTCCTCCAACCGCCGCATTTGCTCGGGGGTCAGATTGACGGTCATGCGTTCGCTGTAAGCATTGGGTGTGCGTCGTTTCATTCGGTTGCTCCCTTCCCTATCCCCAGAACGGCTTGCTTCAATTTGGCAGTGGGTCGGAAGCGCAGATACAGGCGCTTGAGCCGTCGCCGTCCGACAAATCCGCCTGCCTCCATCTGCTGCACTTCCACCACCAGCTTGCCCAGGTCGCCCAGGGTGATTGAGCCTTCAGGTAGACTGAGGTCTGCCAGCCAGAGTTCATGCTGAACGGCCAGCACCTCGGTGATGTCGCGACGTTTGAGGCGCGGCAGCCGCCTCGCAATTTCACGGACGAGTTGACAGTGATTCATGTGTGTAAGCCTCCGTATACTGACTGGTGCATGGGTTCTTCGCACCCCGGTACCGGGTGCGGTCAGTGGGTGCGGCTCACCGCATCCACTGACGCGGCGTGTGCCTCACACCGCCGCCTCGGTGCCAGCGCCGCAGGCCGCTGCACCGCAGCCCTCCGGCGCATGAGGAGCCAGCGATTTAGCTGGCCTGCGCGGGGGTGGAATGAGTTACTCATCCAGAGTGAGGGTGTTCCACCCCACCCCCGCGCGTGGTTGCCGCGCCCCGACGCGGCAACCGGGCGGCTCTGCCGCCCCTCTGCTCTACGTATGACGGACATCACCAGCCCCGATCCTGAATGCGCTTCGACCGGCGCTCGCTCTCGTTGTCTGCCATGCCTGTAGCCCATGCGGGAGCTTGTACTGCAGGAGTAAGTTGCACTGTCGGACGAGCAGCTAACTCATGCAGGTAACTCTCCAACCAGGCAGGCATGTCGGACAAGGCTTGTCGTATCCAGGCGGTGTCATGCTGCAACACGCTCAGTTCCGGGATGCTCAGGCGTTTGGCGGGCCTCATGCCCAGCCCCAATCGCTCCCGGATTAGGTCGCGCAGCGCCTCACTGCGCTCGCCTTCGGTGCAGCCTTCCCACCAATCCAGGATGTCAGCGTCGCTATCGTAGTAGGCTTTGAACGAGATCATCTTGTAACCGCGTCTCGGCTTCTTCGGCATGGTTCCCTCCTTCCCTCAAGAAACTGGTCGGACGTGTCAGGACGAATGGTTGGACGTGTCCAACCCGGCTCTGTCAGCTTCACTTGCTCCTCCCCATGAAATTGGCGTAGTACAGGTAGCCACGAGCGTTTGCCATCTGCGCCTGCGGCACCAGTTTGGTCTGCGGATAGGCTCGATAGACTTCCTCATAAACCAACTCGGCTCCGCCGCCCGACAGGTAAATCACATCGACGGTGGTGCCGCGTTGCCACTTCTCGCTCATCAGGTTCAGGGTCGCACTGCGAAGTGGTTGTAAGGCTTCTTCGACCTCGCCTCGGTAATCGATGGTCTTGCCATGCGCGGTGAACATGCCCGTCTTGAGGACGCTCTCGACGATCTTGTGGGGAATCTTCTCGCGGTAGTCGCGCTCCAGCATGGCGGCAATGCGCTCCTGAGCGGTGTAGACTCCACTCTCGACCGAGCCGCTTTCGGCATCGACGTAGTCACCATCGTCATCCAGCACCAGATCGACAGTGTACGTCCCGACATCACACACGCCCGTTCGCATCCAGGTGTGGTAGACATTGATCTCCCCGGCGGGGGTCAGCATCATGGCGTAGGCACTACCATAGGGCTGCGGCATGACCATGACCTCGGTGATATTCACTACGAAGTCCGCCGCGTCGGTCTGGATACGATGCTGCCCAACCAGCCCGGCTTTGAACTCCCCGGCATCGCGCATGTAATCGACCGGCAACCCCGACGCCAGGCGCAAATGCACGACATCGCCATTGCCAACGCTGCCTCCGAGCAGCTTGCCCAATGCCGCTTTTGCCAATCGCAGCCGGAAGGCATTGCCCATCGTTGCCTCGTTGGCCGTGCGTCCCCGCAGCCGCAGGATTTCGCCCGCCGGGAGTTGATTGAGTGCCAGATCGCCGACGAACCAGTGACCCTCCTCATCGATGAGCTGATCCCCCGGATAGCGGCTCGCCAGCGTCTCGGCCTGGAACTTGATCTCGCGGGCATGACCCGATACCGATGGGAAGCTAATCTCCGCCGTATCGGTGACCGCCTTGACCACCCCGTAGCCGACATCCAACCCCACCGTCAGCACATTCATGGACGGCATGCCGCCTCCGCCTGCCATCCCCACTACACCTGTCTTTCGCTTGTTCATCTCACTGCTCCTTTCCTGAGCAACACAAAATCGAGCCAGGGACACCCGCCTCAAGAACGGGGTTTGGCTCGTTTACGACCTCGGTTTTCGGTTTCCGATGGGGACTTGGGGAGATACCGCTCGACGGCGCGGGCTACCTCGGCCAGATCGAACGGCGCGGCTGCCGCAACTTGTTGGTCAGTTACAACTCCACCAATATATGAGCAGGTTTTTGTTCCTGCCACGATGCGTGCATGGGCAAACTATCTGGTCAATCTAGTTGAGTTGAAACTAGGTACACGGATTCTGGATGTTGCCTGCGGTACGGGGGTTGTTACCCATCAAATTGCTGAACACGTCGGCAAGACGGGACAGATTATCGGTTACGACATCAACCCGGAAATGCTGGCAATTGCACAAGCGAAACAGTCAAACGCCTCTATTGAATGGCAGTTGGGAGATGCATCCCGTTTACCGTTTCAGGATGAATCATTCGATATTGTGATTTGCCAATTCGGTCTCATGTTCTTTGAAGATCGTGCCACGAAATTGACGGAAATGTATCGTGTCCTTGCGCCGGGCGGCCAATTAGCAATTTTGGTTTGGGGTGCGATTGAACACAATCCCGGCTTTCTCGCCGTCGCCGAAGGATTCAGACGCTATGTAAGCGGCGAAGCGAGTGATAGCATTCGGGGCTCATTCGTACTGGGTGACATTCAGCAGATGTGCGCTCTCGCAGATGCTGCTGGATTCCGAGATGCAACTATTCAAGAAGTAGCCGCGGAGGCGCATTTTCCATCTGTTGAACTCTTCGTTCACGGTTATGGGGCAATGCTTCAGGCCGTCATCGACGAAGCGACATACAAGCGTTTGATAACGGATGTGACGGCGGCTTTGCAGTCATATGTGGATGGTGAAGAGCTGTTCTATCCGATGGAAGCGATTTTGATGCAAGTGCGGAAATAGGTGTCCAAACATATACTTTAGCGCCGCATTGTCTGCACCATTTCAAGACAAATACGTTAGTCAACTCTCAGTGAAAAGGAGAGAAACATGGCGACAACTTTCATGCAAATGGCGGAAGAGGCAAGGGCAGTCGTGCCGGTGATCAGCGCAGCGGAAGCTCATCAGCGGCTGCAGCAGAATCCCACCACCCTAGTAATTGATGTTCGCGATGCAGCCGATATCGCCGCGACTGGCACGATTCCGGGAGCAAAAACCATTTCGTTGGGCAGCCTGACCTACAAAGCTGATCAGGAAGTTCCGGAAGATTGGCGTGACCCTGTGCTCCAAGATCGAGCCCGCCCCATCATCACGACTTGTATTCTCGGTCCCATGGGCGCGCTTGGCGGCAAGCTCCTTCACGACATGGGGTTCACAAACGTCAGCATCCTTGAGGGCGGCGTACAGGCGTGGATCAAAGCGGGCTATCCAACCGAACAACCGAACAAGTCGCAGGAGGGGTGATGTGTCTGATTACGCCTTTTCAACTATGCTTGCCAGTACCCACTGGCTTGCCTATCATGTGAATGACCCTGCTGTTCGCCTAATTGAAGTCGGTTTCAGTCGTGCAGCATATGACTCTGGGCATCTACCGGGAGCGATCTACTGGAACTGGAGTGGAAACGTTCTGCAAGCGAGAAGTCGCGAGCTTCTGAGCAAAGAAGCACTCGAACAGCAGCTTTCAGAGGCTGGTATTGACCAAAAGACAACACTTGTCGTCTATGATTCTGCCAGCAACCTGCTAGCCGCAATGGCATTGTGGTTGCTGAAAATCTATGGACATGCCGATGTACGCTTGCTCGATGGTGAACGAACGAAGTGGGAGCTCGAAAATCGCCCCTTCACTACGGAAATCCCCTCGTTCGCGCCAATAACTTACCGCCTCCAAGAACCGGATTGGACACTGCGTGCCTCTCGCGATTTGGTGTTGGAGGGACTTGGCAGTGCCAATCGTGTCCTAGTCGATACGCGTACATCGAGCATGTACAACGGTGAAGACGCCATGGGTGGGACAGTTGGTGGACGCATTCCCGGAGCGATCAGCCTTCCTGCCGTGATGGAAATGGAGAATGGGCAGTTCAAACGCTGGCAGACACCGACCACGAATGCCGACGGGACGTTCAAATCAGCCGACGAACTGCGCGCCATGTGCTACGAAAAGGGTATTACGCCCGACCATGAGACCATCACCTATTGTGTGCGCGGCGGACTCTCTACACACCTGTGGTTTGTCCTGAAATATCTGCTCGGTTTTCCACAGGTGCGTGAATACGATGGCTCGTGGGCGGAATGGGGCAACTTGGTGGGTGTTCCCGTTGAATAAGTGTCGAAGTCCAGTAAATTCTTCGAGCAGACCGTAGTAATCGCCTGTGATTGATTCACATGAATTCTGGACTATACTAGGAGGAAATACGACATATTACTTAAGCCAAAAAGCGTATGAATGATCATTTGCCCGTTAAATTGGATGAAGTGCGGGAAATACCAGCTTTCCGCGATTTGCCACTCGAACAGGTGCGTAGTGTGTCTGCATTGATGGTTCGCAGCCACTACGCGCCCGGTCAGATTATCTTCTTGGAAGGCGAAAAAGCCTGTTCGCTGTGGTTTGTCTTTGAAGGACGGGTCAAAATCATCAAGCAGTCCTTGAACGGGCGCGTTCAGGGATTATGCTTAATGAACCAAGGTAAATGCTTCGGTGGTTGCTCCCTTTTCGATATGAAAGATAACCCAGCTACGGCTCAAGCGCTCGACCATGTCACGCTGTTCGTATTACCAGAAACCGGGGTCGAGAAGTTGGGAGCAAGCGACCCGAATCTCGTGAAGGCGCTGCTTCATGTGTACAGCCAACGGCTAGAACATCTCGCCCGTGTAAGCGAGACATTGGGCGCATGGACAGCAGCAGATCGCATCAACGACTGCCTGCTCACCTATGCCAATCGTGCTACGCAAGAAGTCGTCGTCGAACTCACTCATGAGCGTCTGGCGGCGCTTTCTGGTACAGTGCGTGAGGTTGTCACCCGGCACCTCAATCTCCTCGAAAAAGAGGGGATCGTTCACAATGAGAGCCGACGTATCATCCTGTTGAATCCCGATGCCTTGCTCCCTCCCTGTGCCTGTGACGAGCAGCGACCTAACGTGATTTAGGTCACATCTCTTCTCCGCTTTCGCCTCTATGCTGACACTATAAGTCAGTGACGATAGTGGTCTTTATATGATGATCGGCGTTGAGCTTCTTTCTAAGTTCGATTCGATTGCCGGACTCAGTCCCCGTACGCAGCGCTGCATTGCCGAGAAAACTATCACCGCCGACGTTGCGGCAGAAGCGAGTCTCTATCAGCAGGGTGACCCGCCCTGCGCGTTTTACATGCTTGAAACTGGGCGAGTGAAACTGTACCGCCAGTCGAAGGACAAACGCCAGATTCTGGCACTGCTTGCGCCCGGTGAATGCCTAGGAGCAGAGTCACTGTCAACAGGCGGAATAAGCCCGTTCACGGCAACGGCGCTGACCCCGGTAACCGCGCTCTGTGTGCCACCAGATCCCCTGCAAGTGCTGTTGGACGAACACCCGGATTTTCAAGAAGTGTTTCTGCGACTGATCACCGATCGGTTGAAACAGTTTGTGACCCTCGTTCACGATCTAGCGTTTCGAGATGTGACATCCCGGTTGGCCATGGTCTTGGTGGCACGTGCTGATCTCGAAGGAAAAGAGGTCGACGATGGTGTTTTGCTCGACCGCCTGCTCTCACAGCAAGAGTACGCTGACATGGTGGGAACTGTCCGCGAAGTCGTCTCACGAACCTTCAAGCGTTTTGAAGACGAAAACCTCGTCCATTTGACCCGTACCAGCATCCTCATCCGTGATTGTGACCGACTCCGGGCTATCGCGCTGCTTGAAGCGCGTTGAATTGTTGATCTACGCCAAATCAACTACCTCATGTGACTTGGGTCACATCTGACTTTCCAGCTCCGTTCCATGATGAGCGTATAACGGTGCCCCGGTGTTGTGGCACAGCTAATACGCTTAGAATCGTTTCATTCAAGGAACGGAGAAAATGATTTCGCATAAGTTTTCCTCAAGAGTTTTGTTCATCGGGGCAGTGATCCTCGTAGCAATCGTGCTAACCGTGGTGGTCTCTCCGCGCGTCAGTACGACCGCGCAGAGCGGGGCAACCGATTGGCAAGCCATCGCCGCTGAACGCGGACTGACTGAAGCCGATCTGCGCGCCGCCGCTATGACCTATACGCCCAGCGGCGTCATGGATGAATACGTCATGTTCGCATCGGCTGGTCAAGGTGGACAGGTGTTGGCAATCGGTCTACCATCCATGCGTCTGCTGCGTCTGATTTCAGTCTTCACGCCGGAATCATGGCAAGGCTATGGCTACGGCGCAGGCAACGAAGTATTGGAACAGGGTTTCATCGACGGACAGGAAATTCTGTGGGGCGACACGCATCACCCCGCGTTGAGCGAAACCAATGGCGAATACGATGGGCAGTGGTTGTTCATTGGCGATAAGGCCAATGGGCGTGTCGCCGTGATCGATCTACGCGACTTTGAGACCAAGCAGATCGTTCACAATCCGGCATTCCTCAATGATCACGGTGGCACATTCGTGACCCCGAATACCGAGTACATTGTCGAAGGCGGTCAATATGGGCTGCCGCTCGGTGGTGATTACGCGCCGCTCGCAGACTACCAGAATTCCTACAGTGGCATGATCACCTTCTGGAAGTTCGACCGTGACACCGGACGTATCGACTACAGCCAGTCGTTCGCGATGGAGCTACCGCCCTACTGGCAGGATCTGTGCGATTCCGGCAAGGGTGTCTCTGAAGGTTGGATTTTCTGCAACTCGTTCAACGCAGAGATGGCGACAGGTGGCATCGAGAGCGGCAACCCACCCTTTGAAGCGGGGGTAAGCCGTGGTGCGGTCGATTACCTGCACATCATCAACATCAATGCAGCGGAAGCGGTCTTCCAAAATGGTGGAGCGGTCGACATCGCCGGATTCAACGTCATCCCGCTGGAAACTGCGATTGCCAACAATCTGCTGTATCTTGCACCCGAACCCCGCAGCCCGCATGGCGCAGACGTAACGCCGCGCGGCGATTTCATCGTCGTCGGTGGCAAACTTGATCCGCACGTTTCCGTGTACAGCTTCCAACGCATTCAAGATACGATTGCTGCCGGAACGACGGAGACTGATGCCTTTGGCGTGCCGGTGCTGCCATTGGAAAGCGTGTTGGAGGCGCAGGTCGAGTTGGGGCTTGGGCCGCTGCACACCGTCTTTGATAATCAGGGCTACGCCTATACCAGCTTATTCCTCGACAGCGCGGTCGCTCGTTGGAGCATCGGCGCGGAAGGCTACCGTCCGCAGGACGGTTGGACGCTGATCAGCAAGACGCCCGTTCAGTACAACGTCGGTCACTTGGCCGCTGCTGAAGGCGATACTGCCTCGCCCGATGGAAATTACCTAGTGGCGCTCAATAAATGGTCGGTGGATCGTTTCTTGAGCACAGGTCCGCTGCTCCCCCAGAACCTTCAGTTGATCGATATTTCGCAGCCCGGCGACTTCACGCAGATCCTGTACGACCTGCCGATCACAGGGGCAGAACCACACTACGCCCAGATCATCGCTGCTGACAAACTGAACGCATGGGAGGTCTACCCGGAGGTCGGATGGGATCCTTTCACGCAATCCGTCGATCCTAATGCCGTGTTACAGGGCACAGAAGGCATTACTCGCGACGGTAATAATGTCAACGTGCGTATGACGGCGGTACGCAGCCATTTCACGCCAGAACATGTCGAAATTCAGGCTGGCGATCACGTGACGTGGACCATCACGAATGTCGAGCGCGCCCGTGATGCGACGCATGGGTTCTCGATCCCGTTCTACAACATCAACTTGAGCATTGAACCGGGTGAATCGATTACATTCGAGTTCGATGCCACCCGCTCCGGTGTCTTCAGCTTCTACTGCACCGAATTCTGCTCCGCACTCCACCTCGAAATGATGGGCTATCTACTGATACCCGAATAGTCCCCAGTCCCCGCCGGGTGACCGGGGCGCTCGTTCCGGTTACCCACCTCTAGCTCTTGCAGATGAGGTTTATGATGACCACTAAAGCAATCTCCCCGACGGACGGCAAAGCCGCCGGAAACACCAAACAAGCGGGTCTGCGACGCTGGCTCAAGTGGCTGCCGTCGCTGACATTCGTTGTTGCCGCTGCCCTGCTGCTGATCTCTATCAGCCAACCCTACTGGGGACTTGTGCTGCAAGCGCCGCAGTATCCCGGCGGGTTGCAAATGCGCGTCTTCGTCAATTACATGACGGGCGACGAGGATCCTCGACTGGACGAAGTCCGAGAAATCGATGGTCTAAACCATTACATCGGCATGAAGTCGCTTTATGAAGCGGCGAAATTTGAGCGGTCAATCGCCATTCCCGTAGTCATCCTCATGATCGGCTTGCTGCTCATCGCGGCTGGCTTGCAGCGGCGCTGGACATGGGTGTTGACGATTCCCGCACTTACTTTCCCGTTCGTCTTTCTCGCCGATCTCGCGTTCTGGATGACGAACTACGGACAAAACCTCGATCCCTATGCGCCGCTTTCCAGTGCAATTCAGCCGTTCACGCCGCCGATCCTTGGTGAAGGGGTCATCGGCCAATTCAGTACCGTCGCTTATGTGGATACCGGTTGGTACATCATCTTTGCAGGAGCAGTGTTGATTGCCATCGGATTAGCAATCAAACTGATCGGCAAGCTGAGAACAGAAAGAGGCTAGGGCGACATGAACACGCGCCCGGTACACGCCATCACGCGGATGCTTGTGATCGCTGCTCTGCTCGTCTTGATCGGTGCGCAGGTCACGGCGGTTTATGCTCAAGACAGCCTGATCGTTGGCGCGGACGGCGAGTTTGCGACCATTGAGGCGGCGCTAGCCGCCGCGAACGCGGGCGATACCATCGAAGTTCACAGTGGAATCTACCCCGCACCGCTGATAATCGACAAGCGAGTGACGCTGATCGGGATCGACCAGCCGATCATTGATGGAGGCGGCGCGGGGAGTCTGGTGCTGATCAGCGCACCACAAGTGGTGTTCAGCGGATTCATGGTCCGCGGCAGCGGTTCCAGCCTGACGCACGAAGATACAGGCATCGTCATTCAGGCGACAGGCGTCACCGTCAGTGACAATTTGCTTGAAGAAGTGCTGTTCGGCATCTACTTTGCCGACGCTTCGGACGGAATTGCGCGGAACAATATTATTCACGGCAAGGCGCTGGACGAGAGCATGCGGGGCGACGGAATTCGCGTGTGGTACAGCAACAACGTTCAACTACTCGGTAACGAGATCACGTTTGGACGCGATACGCTCATCTGGTATGCCGACAATATCACCATCCGTGACAACCATATCCACGACAACCGCTATGGGCTGCACTTCATGTATAACGAAAACGCGATTGTCGAGAACAATATTATCGAGAACAACGCTGTCGGCGCTTACATGATGTATTCTGCCGGACTGGTCATGACGGGCAACCAGTACATCAACAATCGCGGGGCGAGCGGTTACGGTATTGCTCTCAAAGATATGGATAATGCCCGCGTGACCGATAATGCTTTCATCGGCAATGTTGTCGCCATCTATCTGGATAATTCCCCGTCACTGGTCGATATTTACAATACGCTCAGCCACAACTTTATCGCCTACAACGATGTGGGGCTGATGGGACTTCCCTCAGTTCAGCGCAACATCTTTCAATCCAACAGTTTCGTCGAAAACTATCAGCAGGTTGCGGTGCAAGGGCGGGGCAATCTGTTAGGCAACCTGTGGAGCGCAGAGGGCAGCGGCAATTATTGGAGTAACTATGTCGGCTATGACCGTGACAGCGACAATATCGGCGACCTGCCGTTCCGCGCAGAGCGTTTGTTTGAGAGCCTTGCCGACAGTGAACCTGCGTTAAGGTTATTCCTGTTCAGTCCCGCCAGTCAGGCCATTGACTTTGCCGCATCGGCCTTCCCCTCACTTCGGCCTGATCCAAAAGCCATTGATGATGCCCCACTGATGAATTTTGAACTGCCTTCGGGGATGCTCCCCACCCCACAAGGAAGCTCTCCATCTCTGCTGGCGGCCGCACTTTTGCTGCTGGCAATTGGGCTTGTGATCTGTGTGCTGACCCTGTCTGGAAGTCGGCAGCCAAAATCAATGCGCAAACGGCAAGAAATTGTTCAGACGAGTAGCTAGGCAGCGAGGAAACGCCATGATCACCGCGAAAAATGTCACTAAACGCTATGGCAAAGTAGCCGCCTTGAACGATGTTTCGTTCGCCATCCGAGCAGGTGAATCGGTCGCGCTGTGGGGGGCGAATGGCGCGGGTAAGACGACGACACTACGCTGCCTGTTGGGAGTGCAAGGTTTTGAAGGCGAATTAATTGTCAACGACATCGACGTGCGCAAGCAGGGCAAGGCCGCGCGGGCGGCCATTGGTTATGTTCCACAAGAAACTGCTTTCTATGATATGACCGTGCTGGAAACGCTCCGATTCTATGCTCGACTTAAGAAAGCGGCACAGCAGCGCGTCGGTGAAGTGCTGGACCAGGTTCAGCTTGACAATCACAGCGCCAAACGAGTCAACATGCTCTCCGGCGGTATGAAACAGCGATTAGCACTGGCGGTCGCACTGCTGGCAGACCCGCCGGTGTTGGTGCTGGATGAGCCGACGGCGAATCTCGATGTTCAGGCGCAGCGCGACTTCATTCACACGATTCAAAGCCTCAATCAATCTGGCAAGACCATCGTTTTCTCCTCACACCGCCTTGATGAAGTGATCGCGCTCAGCAGTCGCGTACTGGTGCTGGCAGATGGCCGGCTGACGCTGGAATGCCCGCCACACGAATTGGCGGCGCGCCTGGGACTCCATCGCTGGCTGCGGATTTGGGTCGCACCGGAACACAAAGAGACGACGATCCAGATATTCGACCGCGAAGGCTATACCTACATGCCCAATGGTCGCAGTGTCTATGTGCAGATCACGCATGGGGGAAAGATTGCGCCACTGCGCTCGCTGGAACAGGCAGACATCGCCGTCGAGGACTTCGACTTGATCGAAGGCGAATTACAGGGGGGTAACCATGTTTGATGTCGCCAACATCCGCGCACTCGCCGGGAAGGAGCTCCGCGACGCGCTGCGCAACCGCTGGTTTATCGTTTTCACCCTCGCGTTCGCTGGGCTGGCGCTGGCACTGTCCGCGCTCATGCAGCCGAACGGGCTGCAAGTCCGAGCCATGAGTTTCAGCCGCACGGCTGCCAGCCTGATCAATCTCGTTTTGCTGTTTGTGCCCTTGATCGGTCTGACACTCGGTTCTGCCAACCTAACAGGTGACCGCGAAACTGGCGCCCTGGTCTATCTGCTGGCACAACCCGTGAATCGGATCGAAGTGCTGATCGGCAAATATCTAGGGGTGGCCGGGGCGTTGCTGTCAACCTTGACGCTCGGATTCGGCGCGGCAGGTGTCGTACTGGCGCTGCAAGGCAGCGTTCAGGATGCGGGCGGCTATCTGCTGACCGTCCTGTTGGCCTATCTACTCGCACTGGCGATGCTCAGTCTCGGTTTCCTCATGTCCACGCTGGCACGCAAAACAGCGGCCGCCTTGGGCGGCGCGCTGTTTCTGTGGCTCTTTCTCGTCTTCATCGGCGATCTCGGTATTATGGGAACAACCATCTCCATGCGTCTACCTATTCAAACCATTTTCCTGATCGCCGTGCTCAATCCGCTGCAAATGTTCAAAATCGCTTCCATCCTCACCATTCAGGCGAATCTCGAGGTCTTAGGCCCGGCAGGTCTGTACGCTACCGATCAATTCGGTGCACTACTGCTGCCGCTCCTGCTCATGGGGCTGCTCATCTGGATATTCCTGCCGTTGGTGGCGGCTGTGGTGATTTTTGCGCGGCAGGAGAAATTCACACTCAAGGCACGCTCACGATGAAAGCTCTGAAGGCGTTATTGAGCCTCGCCTTGCTTGCGACGATTTTGGCCGCGTGTGGTCAGCAAACCACGCCGACGGCGACACCCATCCCCGTAGAAATTTCACTGCGCGCCGAACCGGAAGCGCTCGCCGTCGGCAGCACTACCCTCATCGTAAGGGTGACGGATTTGAGTGGAACTCCAATTGACGGCGCTGTGCTGCAAGTTCATGGAGACATGGATCACGAGGGCATGGCACCTATTGATCGTGAAGTGAACGAGAGCGTTTCCGGGGATTACCGCGTGCCCTTCGAATGGTCAATGGGCGGCGGCTGGATCGTGACCGTCACTGCGCGACTGCCGAATGACGGTGGGGAAGTCAGCGAGCGCTTTGATGTGTTTGTCGAGGCGATTTCCAGCGAAAGCATCATCAATCGTCCGACTAGCACCAGTGTATCTGCGATCAACATTGCCTATCAACCGGATCACGATCCGGTGAAATATGGCGATGCGGTGGTCATGATCAGCCTCACGGATCCTGATGGAGCGCCAATCACCGATGCCGGAGTAACCGTCACGGGCGACATGGGGCACACAGGCATGATGCCGAGTTCTGGTACCGGTGAACATGTCGGCGGCGGTCAGTACCGAGTCCCATTACGCTGGACGATGGTTGGGGAATGGATCGTGACGGTCAGCGTGACGCTTTCCGATGGCAGTTATATCGAGCAGGTTTTCACTCAGCAAGTCGTGATCGAATAGCACTTTGATCAGCGGCCAGCTATCCGAACCGCTGGTTTTGACCTTCTATGGAGAATCGAATGTCACAGCATCACTCACCGGAAGAAACGGGATTGCTCAATCCAAACATCGTGGCAATCATTTTCTTGAGCCTATTTGGTATTATTGCTGCCCTGATCTTCTCGCAAATGCCACCCCCACGACCGCGGGCCGAGACGCCCGCCGCCGTGGTCGCGCCGACCAGCACGCCAATTCCGCTCGTTATGGCGACTGTACTCCCCCCCACGCCGACCAGCACCCTCGTGCCAACGGATGTGCCCACAGCAACCCCTATCCCAGAAGTCGTTACACAGGAACCCGTGGGCAGTGTAGAAATAGTTAGCGCGGCGTATGATCCGGCATTGGTCGCCCGCGGCGAAGCACAATTCGTACTCTGCGCGGCGTGTCATGGATCAGATGCGCGCGGTATTCCAAACCTAGGCAAGGACTTGGTCGAAAGTGAGTTCATTGCCGGACTGACCGATGAGGAACTGGTGCAGTTCATTACTACTGGACGTCCCATCTGGGATGCGCTGAATACCACCGGTATTGATATGCCCCCCAAAGGCGGCAATCCGGCCATGATAACGGAGGACATTCAAGCAGTGGTTGCCTACATTCGCTCACTCTCTGCGAACGCGGCCCCGGCTGATGAACCGGTCGCGACTACTTCTCCTGAAGCTACTGCGGAGTCAGTCAGCAGCGTTGGGCCGGTCGATGCGGCGTATGATCCGGTATTGGTCGCCCGCGGCGAAGCGCAATTCGTACTCTGCGCGGCGTGTCATGGATCAGATGCGCGCGGTATTCCAAACCTAGGCAAGGACTTGGTCGAAAGTGAGTTCATCGCCGGACTGACCGATGAAGAACTGGTGCAGTTCATTACTACTGGACGTCCCATCTGGGATGCGCTGAATACCACCGGTATTGATATGCCCCCCAAAGGCGGCAATCCGGCCATGACGACGGAGGACATTCAAGCAGTGGTTGCCTACATTCGCTCACTCTCTGCGAACGGCGGTTGAACGAATATTTTCATCTGCTGAGAAGGTACTAAAGGGATAGCTCGCTGTATTCGGGCTATCCTTTCAGCATATTGGGGGTTGCAGACCACCATGAATTCTCAACTATGGTCGCCACGAATCAATTATTCACTGTGTAACGGGTGCGGTGAATGCCTTCAGAAATGTCCATGCAGCGTTTTTCGAGTTGAGCATAGCAAACCAGTTATTTATGATCCGTTGGGCTGTAACTACTGTGGCCCCTGTGAAGCGATCTGCCCAACTGCCGCAATTGAGCTGCCGTATCTTATCTGCCGAGCGACCGATCAAGTCATACTGCAGGAGCGCTCAAAGGTCACTGTCAACCACCAAAAGAACCCATACACATTTTTCGACAGTCTCATTGCGCAGCTCGATCTCATTCTTGCCGACAGCATCATTAGCCGGACAATCGTTACAGACCGGCACTTCAAAGTGACCCTTTCTGGGTTTGCCGCTGGATAGTCTTGGCCAGAACACGGCGTTGCCCAGTCCGCAGTCATTTAGATCGTTTCGGGTCAAGCAATCATTACGCTAGGCAATCATGTCTATAAAGTCGACGACGGAGCATGGGTCTATGTGCCACCCCAGCTACCGCACAGCATCACCGCGCTGACTCCCGTAATCATCCTGTTACTGCTGGTTGGAAATGATAGGCCTTCCCCTGCATAACGCAAGCCGACTGCTGCTATGGACGCTGGTTGGCGGGTCGTAATCACAAGCCAAACAACGGAACCTCCTTATCCTGCCAAACGCTCAACACCCCAGCGCGAGGCAGCGGGACGACTGGCTCCTACTTGCGTCACTCAAGTTGAGGACTTCGAGACAGCTTCTCTGTTCCGCGACCTGCCGCTGCGGAGCTTTGCCACATGACCCTAGTCGATCAATGCCAACTCAACCATTTCACCGATTCATCGTCTGGATCCTGTGCATGTTCGCGCAGCCATCTCTATTTCAACCCTTACCCATCCAACCCCGCTTTGGATTTCAGTCCGCTGTAATCGAGAATCTGAATCTGATGTCGTTCAACGCGGATCAGGTTCTCGCGCACCAAACTACGCAGCGCGCGGTTGAGTACATCCGGGACAGTGCCGAGCCGGTTGGCGATTTCTGCTTGCGTCGCCCAGCGGGGACGAACGAGTTGTTCTTCCTCCGACTGTTCGACTAAATAACGCGCTAATCGCGCTTCGATACTCCGTAGTGATAAATCCTCGACCATCTGAATGAGCTGCTGCACTCGTCCTGCTAAACGGCGGATGATAAACCTTCCGAGTTTAGGGTGATGATCGAATAGGTCAAGCATTGCCCGCTGCTCGATCACCCAAACGGACGAGGCTTCCAACGCCATCACCGTTGCTGGGTTGGAGTCCTCGACGAAAACGCCAATCGCATTAAAGACCTCTCCCGGACCTATGAAATGCAGCGCCTGTTCGCGTCCATCGGGGGAAGTCTTCAGCGCTTTGAGCCAACCAGACTGAACAATGTACAGCGCGACATTCTGTTCACCCTCTAAGAAGACGATCTGCCCGGCAGCGTACGCCTGATACTGCATCTGTTGGGTGATCAAGTCGACAAGAGCGGGTTCGAGGTTTGAGAAATAGGGAACCTGTGCCAGGGCTACTTTTGCCTTACCGATCAGGGCATCATCGGACATCATGAAGACCTCAAGTAATTCTACGGGCTGCGGGACAGGACATTTGGTAAGTTGTCACATGAAGTCCGACAAAAGTCAAAGACACGCTGTCCGTTCTGACGCACACTAAAAACAGTTTAATCGTTCAGGAGTGTTTTCAATGGCTGTAAACGTCGGAAAACTCAACTCAGTCCGTGCTGCCAATGATGCCCTGATTCTTCTGACATGAACGCTGGTATACATCCTGCGGAGCGAAGCGTGGGAGGAAACGAGCATCACAGATCTGACGTTTCCCTCACAGTTCCGGTGATCGATTTTGACAGCTGTACAGGGTGCGGATTATGTGTGCGTGTGTGCTCAAATCGTGCGCTGGGGGTAATTGCTGGTCGGGCAATGATCATTAGCCCATCCGCATGTACCTATGCCGGGCACTGCGAACGCATCTGCCCGACGCAGGCGATCAATCGCCGATTTCAGATTGTGTGTTTACCCAAGGAGAAGAAGTTGATGCAAACCGTGTTCGTACCAAACTGGCGCGACCAAGCTGTCTTTTCGCCCGACGGTCCGCAGCCGCAGGTGCTGGTGCAAACCGACAAACTCAAAGCCATCATCGGCAGTCTTGAGGCTGGACAGGTGATCCCGCCACACCCGGAGGCGCTGGCAGTCTATCACTTCCTTGAAGGTTCAGGCTGGATGACCGTTGATGATGAGCGCTATCCCGTTCTCAGCGGCACCATCATCATCACACCAGAAGGGGCGGCGCGCGGCGTCGAAGCCGATACGCGTCTGGTTTTCCTTGCCGCCCGCATCGCATAACAAATTTCTCAATTCGTACTGTACCCAACAAGAAAGAGTAAGCTCATGGCGTTTGTCACATTCATGACCGGAAATACTGGCCGTATGCTGCGGATCATCGCAGGGATCATCCTCATGACGGTCGGAGTGTTGGTCGTTAAAGATACGCTGGGAACGGTGCTGTCCGTGGTTGCGCTAATCCCAATCGCGGGCGGATTACTCGACTTCTGCGTCGTCGGAGCAGTCTTGGGCTATCCCTTCCGCGGAGCCGCTGCCCGCGAACAACTGGCGCGGGAACGTCAATCCCGCTGATCCGATGCTTCAACCTAGCCGAGTCACCTGCATGATCACCCGACGAAGAATGGCATCCCAATTACAGGAGTATCCACGTGTTCAATCCCTATTTTCTGGTAGCTTTCTTGTATGTTGCGCTGGCAGTGCTGGGCGCACTGGATGCGTCCTTGGTCAATTTTGAGGTTCTGCCATTCTTCGCCGGGTTGCGTTGGATGCGGGTGCATTTCATCACCTTAGGCGTACTGACAGAGATCGCGTTTGGCATTCTACCGCTGCTGGCAGCAGTGCGGTCAGGAAGTCCGCGCCCCAAAACCCGGTGGGATATCTGGCTGCTGCTCAACCTCGGTCTGCTTATCCTCCTGATCGGCATCCCGCCGATCAACGTGGTACTCATTACCACCGGTGGGACGCTGATTTTCATCGCCGCGACCCTGCTGATTCTGCAACTGGGCGCGATGCGCTCCGAAACTGCCGGGGCAGCGTCTGCTTCAGGGCGCAAATTCTACATCGTGGGATTAGCCTACTTGCTGTTGGGTATTCTCGTTGGCACCGGCTTGTGGCAGGGATGGAGTACATGGCTGCAAATCCGCGTGCCGTTGGAAGTCCACATTCACGCCAACAACTGGGGCTTTATGTCGCTGCTGTTTGCCGGACTGCTGGTGGACTTGTATCCCCACTTCGCCGGGCGCTCGCTGGCATGGCCGCGCGCAGTGACGCCGATCTTCTGGATGATGACTTTGGGCGCGCTGGGGTTGGTACTGGGGCCGTGGTTCCAGTCGAATCTGTTCTCTGTACCGGGGTTGATCCTCCATCTCAGCGCAACCATCTGGCTGCTGGCGAGCGTCATCAAACCGTTGCTGGGAGGTTCAAAACTATGGACACCGGGGATGCTGCATCTCATCACCGCATACATCTGGATTCTCGCTCCGGTCATTATCGCCCCGCTAATCATTCTGGAAGTTCCGGGTTTCCCAGGTGCTGGCATTGAGCAGAACGCTCCCCAAGCATTGATCTACGGTTGGGTGCTCCAGTTCGGTTACGCGATCCTGCCGCTGCTATTCCGGCGCGTATTTGTCGCCAACACCCCCGATCGGTTGGGCGGTAACTGGTTCAGCCTGATCGCCGTGCATTTAGGCGGCACCCTGCTGTGGGCGGGCATTTTCATCGCAGACAGCCAGCCCGTTTTACATGGCCTTGCCTATGGGCTGTGGTTTGTATCCCTCATCCCGATTGTCTACGAACTGTGGCAGATCGTTAGAAGCGGCATCCACCGCGCCGAGGATCATTTGGCAACGGTCGCCGAAGCCAGTGACTAGATTGGTGTGAGTGGCCATTGATGAAACGCGACGATCAGACCGGCGCCACTCAGGAGAAGAAATGAATTGGGCATATCGAAACGATTGGACGAGGCACGGCGGGCCTTTAAGACTGGTGATCTGTCTGCATCTGCAGCGGCGCACACCTCCGGTCGCATTACATCGACTGCGGAGGAAAAACATGGCGGCGCAGGCAGCCAATACATCGGCGATCTGGTCTATGGTGGACTTGACGGCATTATTACGACCTTCGCGGTGGTCAGTGGGGTTGCCGGGGCTCAGCTCGGGACGCCGATCATCCTGATACTGGGCTTGGCGAATCTATTGGCCGATGGCTTTTCCATGGCAACGGGAGCGTATCTCTCCTCGAAAAGTGAACGAGAGTACTACGATCGTGAATGGCAGCGGGAAGCATGGGAAGTTGATCACTTCCCTGAGGGCGAACGAACGGAGCTGATCGAGGTTTATCGCGAACAAGGGTATTCGGACGAGGAAGCGAGCACACTGGTCGAAATCCAGTCTCGTGATCCGCAGCGCTGGGTCAATGCCATGATGATCAACGAACTTGGGTTGCTGAAGGATGACCGCAAACCGCTGCTCAGTGGGCTAATGACGCTGTTCGCCTTCGTGATCGCCGGATCAGTGCCGATGCTCATCTATCTGCTGGGGCTGTTGATACCGATTTCGGCGGAGACTGCCTTCCCAATCGCGATTGCCCTGTCCGCCATCGCGCTGTTTGGGTTGGGTG
>JAFLCH010000050.1 GCA_017303775.1 Anaerolineae bacterium
TGCCCGAACTGTCCGCCGCCCTTCAAGACGTAACCGATACCGGCTTCTACCCCGCCAATCTGGAAACCACCCTAACCCTCGCGCCGGATTTGATCTTGGCAGTCGATGGGGATATTGACGTGGAAGCGGGTAACCAGATCGCCCCCGTCATCATGCCCGTCGCTGGCATCGAACATGACTGGAAGACCAGCATGGAGTTCTGGAGCGCCGTTCTCGGCACGGAGGATCTCTACGCGGATATGATCGCCAACTATGAAACGCGCATCGCCGAATTTAAGGCCGCCTTGACCGAAAGCCCCGAAGTGTCGGTCATCGGCACCAGCTCATACGGTTCCTACCTTTGGCTGGAAGACACCGCCCCCGGCGTTATCCTCACCGATGCCGGACTGGCGCGCCCCGAATCGCAGGCGCTCAGCGGCCAAGCATCCGTTGAACGCTATGGTGCCGAACGCTGGGTTCAAATCTCCGAAGAACGCTTTGATCTCGCTGATGCCGATGCGATTTTCGTCTTCACCTACGCCACCACCGACCCCGCCACCTTGGAAACCGAAAACGCAGCCATGGAAGCGTTTAAGTCGAACCCCATCTGGAATTCGCTGTCCGCTGTCCAGTCCGATCATGTCTACTACGTTGGCCCACACTGGTGGCGCTCACAGACCTACCTGCTGGCGAACAAGGTTTTGGATGACCTGTTTGTCAACCTCACCGGCAGCCCTGCCACGACTCCGGTGCTCAGTCTGGCGGAATAAGCCAGTCTGCGAACAGGTTGCTTCTGAAGCATTGACAGCGGTGGCATCGAAAAGTGCCACCGCTGTTCTTGAATCGGGGATGAATATCCGGCTTATGCGTCGTGCGGGCTGGTATCGCGCACGATCAAGCTGTCGAAATCGGCGGTCGTGCCGGGGTCAACCCCCAGCGCCACCGTCCCACCGAGGCTTACCGCGTTTTCCACCGCCACCACGAACTGCCCGTTCGCGAAGAACGCCAGCCGGTTCTGGTAGCTAATCGCGATCACCTGAATCCATTCTGGCAGCGTATCCTGCCCGCCGGGGATCGCCCCCTCGTAGTAAGTTTCGTTGCGTGTCGCGTCCACATAACGCACCACCACATCGGTGCTGCCCTCCGCGTTCCGTCGCACTTCCAGCCGGTATCCGTCAAGGTTAGCCCCGCTGGCCGACAGCATCGAACGAATCCCCAACCACGCCGTCCCGCTTCCCGCGTTGAACCGGATGTCCGCCGAGACGTACAGGTCGGATGAGTCGCGGTAATTTCGCTCGTCCGAACCTACCCCGAACATCTCAATCCCCACGTTCGCCCGCATCAACCGGAAGGTCGGTCGGTCGAGGTACGTCATCCGCAAGAACTGCTGATGATCCGCTGCCGTGAAATCGCTCAGGAACTCACCGTCCGCGTTCAGTCCGTCCATCCAGAACGCATCCGTGCGGAACTTGTCGTCGAAGGCATCGCTTAAATCACTGCGTAATTCGCGGAAGGGGCGTGCCAGTACCGCTTGTTGAAGTTGAAGTGCAAACCGTGAACTCGCGTTTCGGGCAGCGGCAGTCTCCGTGATCAAGCAGTCATCCAACTGCACGATGTCCCCGCGTCGCGCTTCGAAGCTCACACCCCCTGCCGCCGGGGACTCTGGAATCGTCTCTTCAAACCGGCTGATCCCATCGCGGTAGATTTCCAACCGGTCGCCAATGAAGCTGATGTTCAAATCTTCCCACCGGTTGCGGTTATAAAAGTTCGTAATGCGGCGCGAATCCACCATGTTGCCGGAGCCGTCCACATGACTCACCGTCAAGTTGCCCGCGTCGAACTCGAACAACATCTCGCCGCGTTCGCTTTGTCGGATTCGCAGCCGGTAGCCACCTTGCTCGATCCACACCCGGCACGCGAGCGCCAGATCACGGATCGGGCGCACCTCCGGCGTCACAGTCACCCCGCTGTTCATGCGCAGGTATTGGTTGCCGCCGCTTTCCGTCCCGATCGTCGTGTTCGTGGTGCTGGTCGTCGCCCATGTGTTGGGGATGTTTGCAGTCTGGAAATGATCGCTTGCCTCTTCTGGCCTTTGGATCGTGATATTGTCCCATCGCACCGCCCTGAAGTTGCTGTTCGTCTGCAAGATCACGGCACCACCGCCCAGTTGCGGTGTGCTCAGGTCTTCAACCGTCATTACCAACTGCCGGTCGAGGTACACGAAGATGCGGCTGCCCTCCACCCATATCGTAATGTTGTACCATCGTTGTGCCTCAATCGGCGCGCGGAACTGCCGCAGCGGGCGTTCATTTTCCCTGTCGAATAGGTTCGACTGTACCCCGTTGCGCCGTAAAATCAGCGTGCCGGGGAAAATTTCTAGCGCATTGTATCCGTCCGGGCAGCCGTTCGCGTTCCCGCACCGGAAGATCACGCGCGCACCGCCGCTTTGCCGGTCGAGGTTAATGCTGAAGCTGATCACCATATCCCCCGACTCGAACGCTTGCCATTCCGGTTGCTCTCGCCCCAGAATCACCAGCGGTTGTTCCAGCCGTCCTTGCCCCACGAGTATCCGTTCCCCGCCCTCTTGTACCACTTGCCACACTGCCGGATCATAGTCCCAACCATTCAGTGCATTCTCGGCCTCGAAGTCCCCCACAAAAGGCAGCAAACCGGCTGGAATCGGCGTTGGCGTGGGGAAGGGTGTTGGCGTAAAAGCCTCGGTTGCGGTGGCCGTTTCCGTTGGCGTCTGCGTTGGGGTGAAGGTGACCGTTGCCGTTTCCGTTGGGGTTATGCTTGGAGTGGGCGTCAGGCTAGGTGTTACTGTCGGTGTGTCGCTTGGTGTTGGTGTTAGCGTCTTTGTCGGTGTGGGTGTATGGGTCGAAGTCTCGGTAGCCGTTGGTGTATGGGTAGCCGTTTCCGTCGGCGCGAACACAATCGGCACGCCCAAAAAATCCCCCGCGAAGTTGAATGCCACCGGATTATAGGCCAACCACCCCTCGGTGCCATCCTCCAGAACAACGTTGAACCATGCCCCGTCCTCGCTCACCCCGATGATGACCAGTTCCATCTCCAATGGAATATCAGCCACCTTCGGATACTGTGAACCCGGCCCACCACGTAGAATCGTGTTGCGGATTGCTTGTGCGAATGGGGTCGCAGGCGTCGCTGTCAGCGTAGCGGTCGCTGTATCAGTCGGAGTGAATGTAGCGGTTGGTGTCGTAGTCTCTGTTGCCGTTGGTCGCAGTGTCGCCGTCAGGCTGGCGGTCACCGTTGGTGTGTGGCTGGGTTCAGGGGTTTCCGTGCTAATGGCATCTGCGACCCCCGTGCCTTCAGTCACCACCCCTGCGACTTCTGTTGTTGCGGTTGGGGTCGCGGTGGCGTTCATACTTGTATCCATCGCTGTCATTACCAGCGCCACAATCAACCCTACCGTAATCACGCCGGCCAGCACGACCAACCATCGAGGGAATACGCTTGACTTCTTTCCGACGCTCGCCGCTGGTACAGCCTGTTGTTCCGAAGGAGTCATCACGGTTGGCACATCCGGCATCGCCGGAGTCTTGTAGCCTGCCGGAGTCGTCAGCCCATCATCGCCGCCGCGACTGGCCTCGAACTTTGCCATCGTCGCGTCGATCTCATCCCGATGCTGTTCACGCGCCGCTGCGGTCAGTTCAATCGTTTCTTGCGCCACCTTGCGCAGCTGCATCGCGGAACCGGCGGTTGTGACATTGAGTGTCTCCGCCAATTCCTCCACAAACGCGGTCGCCGTTTCATAGCGCATCGTCGGCTGTTTTGCCATCACCTGACTAAATATCTTGTTCAACGCGCTCGGCTGATTTGGGTCAATTAATGTGATGTCGGGTATCGGATCGCTGATATGTTTGAAGATGATTCCCAACGGCGTCTCTGCCGTGAAGGGCAGTCGCCCCGTCAACATCTGGAATGTCATCACGCCCAGTGAGTAAATATCTGCGCGCGGATCAATCTTTTCCTCGCCCATCCCTTGTTCGGGCGACATATATCCCGGAGTGCCCACTGCGTAACCGCTCTGGGTCACGTTTTGCCCTGCCTCCACCAACCGCGCGATTCCGAAATCGGTCAGGAAGGCATTCCCCTCCGCGTCCAGCATGATATTCGTGGGCTTGATGTCCCGGTGCACAATCCCGCGCCGGTGCGCGTAATCCAGTGCTGAGGCGATTTGTCGTAGGATATAAACGATTTCTTCCGGTGGTAGCTTACCCCGATCCAATACATCTTTAAGTGTCCCACTCTCCAAATAGCGCATAACGATATAAGGCGGGTCGTTCGCGCCGTCATAATCATAAATAGGGAGCAGGTGAGGGTGCTCAAGCCGTGTGACCAGTCTCGCCTCACGCTGAAAGCGCTCAAGACTGACCGAATCGGCAGCAATCGCGCGGTGAATGACCTTAACGGCTACAAAGCGATCAACATTCGGTTGGTAGGCTCGGTAAACCGTAGCCATACCACCTTTGCCGATTTCTTCGATGATCTCGTATGGGCCTAAGCGCGTTCCAATCATGCCATGGACCTGTGTGAGTATAAAGAAAGCGCCATGATAGTAACACGTCGCCCTTTCAGTTGCATTGCAGATATAACGACGTATACTGCTTTAATGTTACACCCCCGTACTCACCCGAATATTTCTATACGTCAACGTCCAAATCCGAAGATAACAAAAAATTCGTAAATTCTTAAGCATCCTGCTGGGACAAAATGTGTCATACTGGCGATTAGTCGTCAATAATACATTTTAGCGGCATACTTGTGTCATAAAGTGTCACGAATAGGACTATGGTACTTTAGTCGTGCTGCATTGTCTCAAATATTGACACAACTTATCATTTGCTCATATACTTTTCAAAGACTTTAACGGAAAATGTTATGTTATACGACCCTCATCAGGGTTTACTAGGGTAGCCAGCAGTGAACGAGTTGCCGAACTCTTATGTGAGCAACCGCGTGCTCAAGATCAATGTGGGCTTTTTGCTCAGTGCTGGCCCCGGTCACAGCCACGATACTGCTTTTGATGTCCCTCTCCTCCGCGTGTCGGACGACCTCATGCTCGATTTTGTTCGCGGCCCTATCCGCCTTAGCCGGACTGCTGCTGGCATCCTCGTTCAAGGTCATCTTGAAACCGCTATCAAGAGCGAATGCTATCGTTGCCTTGACCCTGTGACATATCCCGTCACAGTTCGTGTCGAAGAACTCTTTGCCTATCCAACACCAACCGTGGCCGAATTCAGTGTTCATGAAGACGGCATACTCGATCTTGCGCCTTTGCTTCGGGCTGAAGTGCTAATTGCATCTTCTAGCGGGCTTTTGTGCCGCCCCGATTGTAAAGGTCTGTGCCCGAACTGCGGGGCAAATTGGAACCACACTACCTGCACATGTGCGATGGATGATATTGATCCACGTCTGGCAGGGCTAAAGAAGTTTCTCGAATAGCCTGAAGGTTCATATCTTCTTGTACTGACGGGGGAGCGTGTCCTGTGGTCGCTTACAACAAGCATGATTATGAAAGTATAGATTTTGTTACAGATACTGATTTTTTTGACGAAGATTTTTCTGGAATTGACTCTGAACCGGCTGATGATATGTTTTTCGCTATGGATGAGACGGATGACAGCTTCTTCGAGGACGAGTTTTCCTATGATGAGATGGATGATGAGTCCTTCGATGAAGATGATGACTTCGATGATTACGACGTAGCGGCCATGTCTTCCAGTGATACGGTTGGCCTGTATCTGAAAGAAATGGCTCGCGTGCCGCTGCTCAATACCGAAGAAGAAATCAACCTCGCTAAGCGTCTCGAAAAAGGAGAAGACTGCGAGAAAAAACTTCGTAAGTCCCCCGGCCACGCAAAAGCTGGCGAGTGGCGTGCGCTGGCTGATGACGGCGTCCTGGCCCGCGAACATCTCATTAAGGCGAATACCCGCCTCGTGGTTTCAATCGCCAAGAAGTACATGTCGCGCGGTGTTCCTTTCTTGGATCTCATTCAAGAGGGTAATCTGGGGCTAATGAAGGCCGTCGAAAAGTTCGATTATCGGCGTGGCTTCCGTTTCAGCACCTATGCCACGTGGTGGATTCGCCAGACCATCACCCGCGCTATTGCCGATCAAGGGCGTACGATCCGCGTCCCGGTACATATGAGCGACCGCATTCGCCGTCTGTATCGCGTTGCCCGTCAGTTGGAGCAGGAATATGGCCGCAAGCCAACCCCCGATGAAATTGCTGTCGAAATGAAGTGTGAGCCACGTAAGGTTCAGTGGATGCTTCGTGTGTCGTGGCAGCCGCTTAGCTTAGAGCATCCGGTTGGCGAAGATGAGGACAGCGAACTGGGTAATTTTATCGAAAATGATACCGAAATTACCCCGACGCAGCATGCTTATGATAACCTGCTGCGCGAAAAGATTGAAGAAGTTCTCTCGACCTTAACTCCCCGTGAAGCGCGTATCCTCCGTTTGCGTTTTGGGCTGCAAAACGGGCGCTGCTATACATTAGAAGAGGTGGGGCAGAAGTTTGGCCTCACACGTGAACGCATCCGCCAGATTGAAGGTCGTGCCCTGCGCCGCCTCCGCCACCCGCGTCGTGCGCGTCAGCTCCGCGACTATCTCGCGATGTAAAACAGGCTAATCTCATGATGAGCGATGTCAACCGGCATCGCTCATTTATTTTGTGATGGGGTTTCTCGTGGGCTAGCCATCTCATGAATGGCACGGCGTTCTGCGCGCCATAAGGCAAACCACGTGATCAAGGCATACCCCACCACAGCCACTGCTGAGGCGAGGATGCCGTCGACTGATATATCACGTAGTACAGGTGTTCCCCCGCTTTCCATATAATTGTAACTCATGCCGACCAGCAAACTTCCCACAGATATTCCGTTATCAACCAGTGTGATTGCGCTCGCCGCGAGTATCCCTAGGATTGAGGACAAAGGTTGGCTCCACCAGCGAATTTGTGTGTATACCAGATAAAGGACGATGATCGGTAACAAAGCGATTACCGTGCGTTGAATAAGCCCGCGCGCGATGGCGCTGGAACTGCGTCGGCTGCTCACCGAGGCCACTACCCCGCAGGCCGCCGTATAGCCTAAGTTAGCGAAAGTGACTATGAAAATGAACGCTACACCCCACACAATACTGACGGGATGTGCGAGTTCGATTTGCGTGCGGGTGTAATAAATAGAACTTGTCCCGCTGAACCAGCCACCCTGTAACCCCGCGAGCCACACAATGATGCCGATGCGAAGGATTGCGAGGATGAGGTAGCGTTTCCACTGCTGCTGAATAGTCGCCCACCATTTACCCCGTACAATCTGGCGTGCGTCCACTCCCGTCAGAATCATCAGTTCCCATGTATGGGCTTCCTTCTCGCGCACGATACTGTGCGCCGAAAGACTCATGGTGCGTAGGAGCAGGCTAAAATGCCAGACCACGGTAAATAGCGTCAGGATATAAATAACCACATTCAACCGATCATCATATGGAATGATGGGTTTCAGCCACAGCGAGGAGATGATCATCATTCCCACGGAAATGATCGAAAGCACGACGCCAATCATCAGAAAGACTTGCCCCGCTCTTTGTATCCAGCGCCAGCGCCAGCGATCTGACCGACTCTGGTACACCCGCTCTGCCCGCATGATCGCGTTATCAGGGAAGAGTTGCTGTGGGAATTGCAGTCGATAATTCACGATCGATGACCTTATTTTGTACACACTGGTTTCTTATTCTAAAACCGAAAGGGACGATAGCGATACCATACCAATGGCTTATTCCATCGCAGATCGTATTATTTCAGGTTATCATGAAATCACTTCTACCATCGAAAGGAAATGCGATGTTTGCTTCACTCCCCAAAACAGCACAGGCATTCATTGAATGGACATGGGGTGAAATCGAACCTTATTATCTGGACTTGGAAGCACGCCCGCTTGATGCTGACAGTGTTGCTGCATGGCTGGCGGATTGGACGCTGTTACAGCAGTTAATGAGTGAATCCGGTGCTCGCCTACACGTCGCGACAACCGTCAATACATCTGATCAAGAAGCGGTAACCCGCTACCAGAATTTCCTTGTTCATATCGCTGAACCCGCCGCACCACATGAACAGAAACTCAGAGAAAAACTGCTTGCCAGCGGTCTTTCCCTCTCCGGCTTTGAAATTCCGCTGCGTAATATGCAAACGGATGCCGCCATTTTTTCGCAAGCCAATATTCCGCTTTCAACGCGTGAAGAAGAACTCAAGCTTCAATACAACAGCATCATCGGCGCACAGACTGTGCATTGGGATGGTGAAGAGCGCACGCTCACTCAACTGAAGCCCGTCCTTCAGCATGATGATCGTGACCTGCGCGAAACGGTCTGGCGTGCCATTGCAGATCGTCGTCTCGAGGATCGTGAAGCTCTGAATCAACTCTGGCAGCAGCTTTTACCCTTACGCCTTCAAATGGCGAAGAACGCCGGCTTTGATGATTATCGTTCCTATCGTTGGAAGCAATTCTGGCGTTTTGATTACACGCCGGATGACTGCCTGACCTTTCATGAAGCCATTGAGCAGGTCGTTGTTCCCGCTGCAACACGTGCTTATGAACGCCAACGTCAACTGCTAGGGGCGAATACACTTCGTCCGTGGGATCTGGATCGTGATGATGTTTACCCCCCAACCCGTCCGGCTCTCAAACCCTTTCAGACCATTGACGAATTGGTGAGTAAAGCTGAAACAATCTTTCAGCGGGTTGATCCGGAATTGGGGGAGTATTTCAGCATCATGCGGCGTGAAGGACTGCTTGATCTGGATAACCGCAAAGGCAAAGCTCCCGGCGGGTATCAAATGTCATTGGCGCTGTCGAAGCGTCCCTTCATCTTCATGAACGCCGTTGGTATTCAGGATGATGTTCAAACGCTGCTGCATGAAGGTGGTCATGCTTTCCATTGGTTCGAAGCTTCTCGCTTGCCATACTCGCAGCAGTGGGAATATACCGCTGAAATTGCAGAGGTCGCGTCGATGTCGATGGAACTGTTGGCCTCGCCTTACTTGACGCAAAAAGAGGGTGGGTATTATTCCGAAGAAGAAGCTGCGCACGCCCGCATTCATCATCTGGAGCACATTCTGTACTTCTGGCCGTTCATGGCGGTGGTTGATGCCTTCCAACATTGGGTGTATACCCATCCTGAGGCCGCCCTCGAACTATCCGAATGTGATGCAAAATGGGGTGAATTATGGGCGCGGTTTATCCCCGGTGTGGATTGGAGCGGGTTAGAAGACGCGCGCGTCACGGGATGGCAGCGCAAGCTCCACATCTTCCGTTATCCGTTCTACTATGTAGATTACGGGTTGGCACAGGTTGGCGCGTTGCAAGTTTGGCGTAACGCGCTTAGCGATCAAGCCGGAGCAGTACGCAGCTATCGCAGTGCGCTTGCCCTCGGCGGAACACGTCCGCTGCCGGATTTATTTGCAGCCGCGGGCGCAAAGTTTGCCTTCGATGCACCGACTATGCGCGGGTTAGTGGATTTGATCGAAACCACCATTAACCAATTGAAACAGCAGCTTTCGTAGAATACTGAGCTTGAATATCAGCAGTGAGGATATAAATGATGTTTGAATCACTTCCTTCCGATGTAAAAACCTTTATGGATTGGGGATGGGGACAGATTGAGCCGTATTATGATGAACTGGCCGCACGTGAGTTGAATGCGACCACCGTTGACCAGTGGCTTAAAGATTGGACGAGCCTCGGCGAACTCATAAACGAGTCTTACACGCTCCTGTTCGTCGCCACAACCGTAGATACGACGGATGAGGCCGCTACCAAGCGTTTTCACAGTTATCTCGGCGACATTATGGAAAAGATGGAACCCAAAGAGCAGGTGCTGCGAGAGAAAATTCTGGCGAGCGGGCTTCAGCCACCCGGATTTGAAATCGCGCTCCGCAATATACAGACAGATGTGAATCTGTTCCGCGAAGAAAATGTCCCCCTGTTCACCGAGGAACAGAAGCTCAGCAACGAACATGACCGCATCATCGGTGCACAAACGGTGATCTGGGAAGGGAAGGAGCTGACACTGGCTCAATTGAAGCCCATTATGAACGCTGCCGAACGTCCGGTTCGTGAACAAATCTGGCGGTTGATTTCGGAACGACGGCTGGCTGACCGTCCCGCGCTGAATAAACTTTGGGGACAATTTCTGGAACTGCGACTGAAGATGACGAAGAACGCCGGTTATGAAAACTACCGTGACTTCCGCTGGCAGCAGTTCAAACGCTTCGACTATACCCCGGAGGACTGCCTGACGTTCCATGAGGCGATCGAGAAAGTGGTGGTTCCGGCTGCGACGCGCGTTTATGAGCGTCAGCGTCGTAAATTGGGCGTCGATTCTGTCCGCCCGTGGGATCTTGACCGCGATGATGTGCATCCATCGTCACGCCCCCCGCTTCATCCTTATCAAACCGTCGAAGAACTGGAAAGTAAGGCTGAGGCGATTTTCCGGCAGGTTGATCCTTATCTCGCTGATTATTTCACCACCATGCGCCGCGAGAAATTGCTTGATCTGGATAACCGCAAAGGGAAAGCGCCCGGCGGTTACTGCACCACGTTGAACCGGTCACACCGTGCATTTATCTTCATGAACGCGGTTGGTGTGCATGATGATGTGCAAACGCTGCTGCATGAAGCGGGACACGCTTTCCACGCCTTTGAAACGGTCAAGCTCCCCTATAACCAGCAGCGCGATGTGCCGATTGAGATGTGCGAAGTGGCTTCGATGTCGATGGAACTGTTGTCCGCGCCTTACCTGCCTGCTTCGCAGGGTGGTTATTACTCGGCCAAAGATGCTGCCCGCGCCCGTATTGAGCATCTGGAACAGAATATTCTCTTCTGGCCGTATATGTCGGTCGTGGATGCGTTCCAGCACTGGGTGTACAGCAACCCGCAGGACGCGCTGGACGCCGCGAACTGCGATGAACAATGGGGTAAATTGTGGGCGCGCTTCATCCCCGGCGCGGATTGGAGCGGGTTGGAAGATTCCCGCGTAACCGGGTGGCACCGCAAACCCCACATCTTTGATGTGCCTTTCTACTATGTGGATTATGGGTTAGCGCAGATGGGTGCCGTTCAAGTTTGGCGTAATGCTTTACGGGATCAGGCGAATGCTGTTCGACAGTACCGCGAGGCGCTGGCCTTGGGCGGCACACGGTCACTGCCGGAACTTTTTGCGGCGGCAGGGGCCAAGTTTGCCTTTGATGCTGTTACGCTCGGCGAACTCATCAACTTGATGGAAACAACCATTCATGATTTGGAGTCCGTCCAAGACTAACCAAACCTGCCAAGTTATGGTATTTTTGTGGTGAGGCAGTCTGTTTCGTTCACACCCCTTGGGATAGGCTGCCTTTACCGGTTAAACCGTTTCTACACAATCATCTACAAGAGGGATTGATCAGCATATGAAAGTACTGCAAGACCGTATTCTGGCCGAAGGTCAGAACTTGGGCAACGGCATTCTGAAGATTGACAGCCTGTTGAATCATCAGTTGTACCCTGATTTGATGATGCAGATGGGCGAGGAAATGGCTCGCCTGTTTGCTGGTGTGAAGGTGGATCGTATTCTGACAGCCGAGATTTCCGGCATTGCCCCCGCACTCCTGACCGGCTATGCCCTCAAAGTGCCGGTGGTTTACGCCCGAAAAACCAAACCGATCACGATGGCCGGGCCGGTATTTCTGGAGACAGCGCCCAGCCATACCAAAGGTGGCGAGGTGAACCTGCTTGTTTCGGCGGAATTCCTCCATGCGGGCGAAAATGTGCTGATTATTGATGACTTCCTTGCGACGGGTAAAACACTGCTGGCCTTAGCACGTATGGTCAAGAGTGCCAAAGCGACATTAGTCGGGGTCGGTGTTGTGGTCGAGAAAACATTCGAGGGCGGGCGTGCCGCAATGTTTAAGGCCGGTTATTCTACCGTGCCCATTCACTCGCTGGCGACGATTGTCAATATGGATGATGACAAAATTGAGTTTAGTGAATGAGTAAACCTGATGACTTTGAAACCATTAAATACCCACACTGACGCGTCGTGGAAGCAGTGGTTCCGTGCTTCCAGCATCGCTTGGTCGAAGGTTGCTGCCGGTAACCCGCAGCGCGGATTGGTTTGTACGAATAAAGATGGCATCTACCAATTGTATGGTTGGGAAGTCGAGACCGCTAAACTCACCCGGTTGACCGACCAACCGGCAGGTGTTGTCAGTGGTTTGATCTCGGCGGATGGTCGTTATGTCTATTATCATCGGGATGAGCGTGGGAATGAGATCGGGCATTATGTTCGGGTTCCGTTTGAAGGCGGTGAAGCGGAAGATGTTTCACCCGAACTTACCCCGTATGCGTCGTTTTTCATTGACCAGAGCCATTCCGGCAAGGTGACAGGTTTTTTGACGGCGGGTGCATCCGGTTTCGAAATTTATGTGATGGCGGCGGACGAATCACCGCGCCGGATCGCTCATTTCCGGCAGCTCACTTTCGGGCCGGTGCTGTCTTATGATGGTGAGATCGCAGTCGTTGATACCTCGGAGTACAGCGGCACACTCGACACAACCTTGGTGGCGATTGATACAAGTTCCGGAGCGGAAATCGCACGGCTGTCCGATGGGGATGCGGTAAAGCATAACTTCGGGTCGTTCTCACCTCTGCCGGGTGATTTCCGGATTCTGGCAACGACCAATCGCAGTGGATATGATCGCCCATTGATTTGGAATCCGCGCACAGGCGAACGCCATGATTTGAAGATTGATGACATTCAGGGGGAAGTCAGCGCGTGGGCATGGTCGCCGGATGCCAGCCAGATTTTGCTGGGACAGCTCTATCAGGCGGAATATCAGCTTTACCTTTATGATGTAGCCGGGCAGAAAGCGTCCCGTCTTGATCATCCCGCCGGGGTGTTGGGAGGATACAACGGGAATAGTTTTTTCATGCCGTCCGGTGAAATCTTCCTCACATGGCAGGATTCGCTCACGCCTTCACGCTTGATCGCGCTGGATGCTACGACCGGTCATCAAACCCGTGCGGTGCTGGTGGTTGGTGAAGCTCCGGCAGGGCGCAAATGGCGCTCGGTACACTTTAGGTCTGAAAACGGGGTGGAAATTCAAGGCTGGTTGGTGACGCCGGAAGGTGATGGCCCGTTCCCGACGATTTTGGAGACGCACGGCGGCCCAACAGCAGTAATGTCCGAGTATTATTCCCCGAACAGCCAAACATGGGTTGAACATGGTTTTGCCTACTTCACCATCAACTATCACGGTTCAACCACCTTTGGTAAAGACTTCGAGAGATCGATCTGGGGGCGGTTGGGACAGCTCGAAGTTGAGGATATGGCTGGCGCATATCATTGGCTGGTCGAGAATGGAATAGCCCAACCGGATGCAGTACTGGTGACGGGTTGGTCGTATGGCGGCTATTTGACGCTGCAATCACTGGGTACACGACCGGATTTATGGGCGGGTGGCATGGCCGGTATCGCGATTGCGGACTGGACGGTCATGTACGAAGATCAGGCCGAGACTCTGCGCGGGTATCAGCGGGCATTGTTTGGTGGTACGCCGCAGGAAAAGCCGGACGCGCATCGTGCCAGTTCACCTATTACTTACGCCGAACAGATCAAAGCGCCCATACTGGTCGTGCAGGGGAGTAACGACACTCGCTGCCCGGCACGTCAAATGCGGGGTTATGAAGAACGGCTGAAGGCGTTGGGGAAACCGATACACATTCACTGGTTTGATGCTGGTCATGGTTCACGCGCGCAGGAACAAAGCATCGAACATCAGGAACTACTGCTGCGTTTTGCTTATCAAGTTCTGGGCTAAAAGGTGCGCTGTTTCCAGCGGTCAGCCCACAGATGGAGATTGACGACCGAATATGACTGATCCACGTCACGGCGGGATTGCCGTACTCGATTTTGGTTCACAATACACGCAGTTGATCGCTCGCCGCGTTCGTGAACAGAATGTGTACGCAGAAGTATTTCCTTTCGACGCGCCACCGGAGAAGGTGAATTTGCATCAACCGCGCGGCTACATTCTCTCCGGTGGTCCGAACAGTATTTATGAGGAGGGCGCGCCCCAACTGCCGAAATGGCTGCTTCAGCGGGATGAGCATGAGCCGATTCTAGGCATTTGCTATGGAATGCAGGCTTTGACACATGCACTGGGTGGGGTTGTGGCCGCCTCAACCGCCCGCGAGTATGGTCCCGCCCAAATTACTCGAACCCAGCCTACGCTGCTGCTCGATCATCTGCCGGAAGCGCTTCAAGTTTGGATGTCGCACGGGGATCGGATCGAAACGCCGCCGGTTGGTTTCGTGGGGTTGGCGACTTCGGACAATTCACCTTATGCGGCGATGGGTGATCCGTCACGGCGCTTGTACGGGGTGCAGTTTCATCCGGAAGTGGCGCATACTCCGAAGGGCGCCGAACTGCTGCATAACTTCCTGTTCAAGATTTGCGGGTGCGAAGCGCATTGGTCACCGGCTGCGTTCATCGAAGATTCGATACAGACGCTGCGCCAGCAGATCGGAGATGAACGGGTGCTGCTGGCTCTCAGCGGTGGCGTGGATTCAGCGGTGGCAGGGGCGCTGCTCCAGCAGGCTATTGGTCATCAACTGACGGCTGTTTTTGTGAATACCGGTTTGCTGCGGAAAGATGAGCCGGAACAGGTCGTGCGGGTTTTTCGTGACGAGCAGGGGATGAATCTGGTGGCGGTGGACGCGACCGAAACTTTTCTGGAAGAACTTAATGGTGTGACGGAACCTGAAACGAAGCGTAAGTTGATCGGCAAATTGTTCATCGATACCTTCAGTGAACAGGCGCGACAGTTAGCCGAAGATGGGGTGAAGTTTCTGGCACAGGGGACGATTTATCCTGATGTGATCGAAAGTGCGGCCAGCAGCAAAGTCTCTAAGACGATCAAGAGCCATCATAATGTGGGTGGTTTGCCGCCTGATCTGAAGTTTGCATTGGTCGAACCGCTGCGTGACCTTTTTAAGGATGAAGTACGCAAGGTGGGAAGTGCGCTGGGACTGCCTGACAGTATTGTGTGGCGACAGCCCTTCCCCGGCCCCGGCTTAGCCGTGCGCTGTTTGGGGGACATCACGTGGGAACGGTTGGAGACGCTGCGCGAAGCAGACGCCATTTTCACCGAGGAGTTAGGGAAGGCAGGGCTGCTGCGACAGGGGACATCGCAGGCATTCGCGGTGCTGCTGCCGGTGAAGAGCGTAGGTGTGATGGGCGATAACCGCACGTATGAAGAGGTCATCGCGCTGCGTGCCGTGACCACGGACGATTTCATGACCGCGGACTGGTCGCGCTTGCCCTACGATCTGCTGGCGCGTGTGAGCAACCGGATCGTCAACGAGGTGCGCGGGGTGAACCGGGTGACTTACGACGTGACCAGCAAGCCCCCCGGTACGATTGAATGGGAATAAAGCGCGACAGCAGGTCTTGGTAAGGACGTGTACAATTGAGGATGCTGCGTCCGAAGGTTGGTACGCTTTTGATGGGCTGACCGGATTGAACACGTGACGGGCAAAACGAGAATTACAGGCTAACGAGGCGGTCGACTGCATGAATATGATTCTCCGGAAACCGATAGTTTATGTGCTCTTGTTGGTGATCATGCTGGCGTTGAGCGCTACCGTTTTGGCGCGTGATCCGGCTGTCGCATTGCAATCCACGCTGGTTCCTTCGCTGACGCCCACGCCCAATAACGCAGCACAGGCGCAGTTGGCGATTGATCAAACGCTGACCGCGATTGCCCAACCGGGCGAAACGTTCATCCCTTCATTCACGCTGACCCCGACGGAAGTGCCGTTGGTCATCACACTGCCGCCCACTACCGGCGACAAAATACCCCCGCCGATTGAGATTGAACTGCCGGAAAGCTGGCTGATGGGCTATGACGCGCAGGTGCTGCCGGATGTGGAGCCGGATACCTTCCGCGTGATTCCGGTGGCGGTATATACTGGCCCGATCACGGGTGGGACAGGGACGATTGTGTTGTACTGGGGCTTCCCGAATCTGGTGACCCCTTCGAATGAAGTGATGGCACAGAGCGCGATGGGCATGACACCCAACGCGACGGTTGAACCGGATTTGTGGTCGGATGGTGTGCGGCTGCTGCGCTCGGCGGTCATCGAACCGGATTGCAATATCGGGGTGGATGTGCGCCGGAGCTACCGAATCGGGCTGCTGTCGGCGGTAGGGACGCAGTGGTCGGCGGTGAGCTGCGCAAGCGGTTTGCCGGATACACGGGGTTGGTTCGCCGGCGTGAAGGAACAGGGGATCAATTTCGTGTTCTATGTGTTCAGCGATCCGATTACGGCTATGGATACCGGCAGTGGAGAATTACAGGCGATTCTGGATACGGTGCGGTTTCATGTCGTGGATGTCACGCTGACGCCATCTGCTGCAACACCGACTCCTGCTTCGTGAGGATCGGGCAATAGATATACAGTTTATGAGTCGTGTAAAATACAATCTGCCGCTAAAATAAGCGAGTAAGAACTGCAACCTTGAGAAGGACAATAATCCATGCGTGAAATCACAATCGCGACGGTACAGATGCGTCCCAAGTTGGGCGAGGCTGAAGATAATCTGGTGAAGATGTCGGAAACGATTGCCAAGATCGCTTCTCAACAAAAAGTCGATCTGATCGTGTTCCCGGAATTGATTACCAGTGGTTATGAATTGGGTGTGCGCTTCACCGAATTGGCGCAGCGTGTGCCGGGGCCGACCATCAACCTGATCGCCCAACGCGCCAATGAGTACGGGGTGTACATTGCGTTCGGGATGGTGACGAAAGAAAAGGTCGAGTCGGTGTTGTACAACTCGGCTATTCTGGTGGGGCCGGATGGCGAACTGCTGGACGTGTATAACAAAATCCACCTGCGCGGCGAAGAGCGCATGGCCTTCCGTGAGGGGTACAAACTGCCCGTCATTCCCACTGAAGTGGGTAACATCGGGTTGATGATCGGCTATGATCTGGCTTTCCCTGAGGTGGCGCGGAGCCTTTCGCTGGATGGCGCGGAAATTATCGCGGTGTGCGCCAACTGGGAAGCGGCCAATATTGATGAGTGGAAGACGTATGTGCGGGCGCGGGCGTATGAAAACTCGATTTTCGTCGCAGCAGCGAACCGTATCGGTGAAGATGTGACGCTGAACTTCGGTGGAGAGAGCATGGTGGTCGGCCCACGTGGTCACATTCACGCGTCGCTGGCTTCCGAGACTGACCCGACCACCGGCGCGCCGCTGGAAGGGTTTGCTGTCGCGCGGATTGATCTGGATGAAGTGCGGAAGAACCGCGAGGAATACCAGTTCATTCAAAACCGGCAGCCCGCCGTCTATAAATCGCTGGTGCGGAAGTACTGAGTTTTAAGCGAAACATTTGGAGCGCAGAGCTGGTGAAAGCTCTGCGTTTTTTATTTCTAGAAGCAGTGTGTAATGTTCGGTAATGAATTAATTGCAGGATTGAATGAATATCGGTATAAATTGTGGCTGGTATTCTGTGTCTATATTTTTGGTTTGTAAGTAGTACAAGTTTATTCTGCGAAAAGGCGACCAAATAGAAGGGGAGTGTAATATGCTCAAGGAATTTCAGAAGTTTCTGATGCGGGGCAATGTTATTGATCTGGCTGTCGGTGTGATCATCGGGGCGGCCTTCAGCAGCATTGTAACCTCGCTGGTGGACGACATCATCGGGCCGATCATCGGGCTGCTGACCGGTGGGGTGAACCTCGCGGGACAGACGACCACGATTGGGCCAGCCGTGTTTGGAACGGGTAACTTCATACAAGCCATCATCAACTTTGTGATTGTCGGCTTTGTGCTGTTCCTGATTATTCGGGCGATGAACCGAATTCTGCCGCCCCCGCCTCCGCCTCCGCCCCCCGGCCCGACGACCGAGGAAAAGATGCTGGACGAACTGAAGAAGATGAACGACCAGCTTTCGAAGAAGTAAGACCGGGAAGCACGGCTTCGTGCTAAAATCAGGTCAGCGTATTTTTTGAGGCTGACCTGAGATTAACCGATATGAATGATGACACGCGACCTGAAGCATCGCCGCGTAATACCATTATCGCGTTTTTGATCGTCGCCACTGCGATTGCCAGTGGCGCGATTCTTTTGTTGAGCAGCCGACCGCAGTCAGTGGAGATCACCGTGCTGCCGCCGATTCCTACGGCGACCCCTTTACCAACCCTCACGCCGGGGCCGATCACGGTTTACGTGACGGGAGCAGTGATGCAGCCGGAAAGCCTGCTGACGCTGCCGCCCGGCAGCCGAGTTGAGGACGCGATTGAAGCCGCCGGCGGGGTGACGGACGAAGCGGATTTGGCGCAGGTGAACCTCGCCGGACTGGTGCGGGACGGTGATCAGGTGCATGTGCCGATCAAGGATCGTCCGGTGATTCTGGCGACGCCCAGCGGCGGGGTGAAGATATTCATCAACACGGCGACGGTGGACGAGATTGATTCGCTGCCGGGGGCGGGGCCAGCTTTGGCTGAGGCGATTATTGCTCATCGTGATGCAAATGGCGCATTCCGTTCGTTTGATGATCTGGACGCGGTGGACGGCGTCGGGCCAACACTCATCGCGGACTGGCAAACGTTAATCGTGTTTGACTAGGCGGGTGGTTGGGTTCGGCTGCGGGCATGAATAGCCGCGCCGATGAGACAGACATCGTCGCCTAACTGCGCGGGCTGAAGCAGATCCGCGTGATTAAAGAGCGGGTCGATGAGCAGATCGGCGAGCATCTGGCGGGCGGGCGCGAA
>JAFLCH010000051.1 GCA_017303775.1 Anaerolineae bacterium
CCGTCTCGTCTGCCCCCTTCAACAGCGTCCTGCTCAACCTCTACCGTGATGGCAACGACAGTGTAGGCTGGCACAGTGACGACGAACCGGAACTCGGCACCAATCCCGTCATCGCCTCCCTCACCTTAGGTGCAGCCCGCGCCTTCCAATTCCGTCACCGCACCAACCGTGACCTGCGCGTCAATCTTGAACTCACCCACGGCAGCCTGTTGATTATGGCAGGTGCGACCCAGCACCACTGGCATCATCAAGTTCCCAAAACCCGCAAGCCCTTGCCGCCCCGCATCAATCTCACCTTCCGCGTCATCCACTAACCCTGCCTCACACCCGTGGCGATTTCCCCGTCAGCCGCGTGAACATCTGGTAACCGAACCACCGGAACGGTTCAGGCGGAATCGGCGCATACGTCGCGTGATGAAACGGCAGCCCGCGCCACTGCTCATCATCTCCCGAATACATATCCGTCAGCACCGCCCCCGCCACATTCGCCAGCGTCACCCCGTGCCCGCAGTACCCGATGGCGTAAAACACATTCCGGTGCTCGCCGCGCACCCCCATCAAATTGTTCCGCCGCAGCGTAATCCCCAGCGTCCCCGTCCACCGGTGAGCAATCGGCAGCTTGCTGCTCCCCGGCAGATACCCCTCCATCGTCTGCTCAATCTTGCGGAAAGACGCTGCCGCCGAATCCGGTGTGCCGGGGTATGCCGTCCGGTTATTGAACAGGTACGCATACGATTGGTTGCTGCCCCCGCCGAAGACGATATGCCCCTCTTTCGTCAGCGTCGAATACGAAATCCGGTCATAATCATCGCTGTATCCCGCGTACTGGTGCCAGCCAATCGCTTCCAACTGTTCCGCGCTCAACGGTGCGGTTGCGAACACATGCGAATGCAGCGGGAACAGCGCATCGCGGAAATACCCCAACCGCGTGGTATACCCGTTCGTCCCCAGCACAATCGCCTTCGCCTGCACCTCGCCCTCCGGCGTCGTCAATGTGATCGTCTTCCCTTCGCGGATCTTCAGCACCGGCGTATGCTCATAAATCTCCACCCCTTGCTCCACAAGCACCGGTCGCAGCCCGCGCACCAGTTGCGCCCCGTTGATCTGCCCCGATTCCGGGTCAAGCACCGCGCCATACACCCCGCGCGCCTTCAACTGCCGTTCCAACGTCGCCGAATCGATAAACTGGCTGGGGATGCCAATCGCGTTATGTGCCTCGCATTCACGGTGAGCGTCCTCCGCCCGCTTCGGATCAGTATAAAACGTCAGTGTTCCATCCGTCCGGTAGCTCACCGGCAGTTGGTGCCGCTCAATAATCGCTTTGATCATCCGTATGCCGGCGCTCGTCGTCTGGTAAATCCGCTGGGTCATCTCCGGGCTGTCATCCGTCACCCCCGTCACCCAGTTCAGCATCATCCCACCGTTGCGTCCGCTCGCCCCGTTCGCCAGCGCCTTCGCCTCCAACAGTACCACCCGCTTCTCCGGATACCGTCGGCTGAAGTGGTACGCTGTCGAAGTGCCGGTGAACCCACCCCCGATGATCGCCAGATCACACTGCACCGTCCCCTTCAGCGGTTTTCCAGCCTGATAATCCGGCGTCTGTGCTGCCCAAAGTGACCGGTTCTCATCAATATCCGGCCCTTCAGGGAAAACCCGCGCCGCCAGCGGCCACGTCTTCGCCGCCAAGCCTGCCCCCGCCATCAGCAAACGGTCTGTCGCCGAAGGTTGCGTTGTCGAATCACTCATGATTATCTCCAGTTAGGGGGTGTCAGAAGGACGCCGTTGTACCCTGCGCCCACCAAAAATAGTCGCCGCTCGTCTCGTACCGTGCCTGAATGCCGTGTCGCGCCAGCGTCTCCACCAGCCTCGCGTCATAAAAAACCTTCACGATCCGGTAATACTGCCCATCATTCAGCTTACGTGTGTGGTAAATGCTCTCCGGATCATATGCCGCGTGATTCACCGCCGACGAAGTCTGTGACTGGTCGCGCAGCGAATCGACCATGAACACCTGCCCGCCCGCCTTCATCGCCCGCCGCACCTTGCTCAAAAACCCGTCCAGCTTGTCCGGCGGCACATGCGACAACCAGAACGACATGAACACCAGATCATATGTCGCTTCCGGTTCCCACGTGAACAAATCAGCCTGCACATACGACACATGCGCTTGCTTGAGTTTCTGTCGGTTGATCATCATCACCTCGGTCGAAGCGTCCACCGCCACCACCACGTCAGCCATCGTCGCCAGAACCTGCGTGAAGTTTCCCGTCCCCGCCGCCAATTCCAGCGCCCCTCCCACCGGCCCGACCCCCCGCAGCGCCGTCATCACCGCTTCCACTTCATCGAACCACCGTGCGTTATGCGCCTCACCCCGGTCGTAACGCCCCACGCGGTAAAACCATTCATCATATTCGCCCGCTCGCGCCCGGTAATAAGCAATCTGCTCGCGAATCACGTCACTCATCATTTCACCTGCATGAACGTCACAATGTAAACCACATACGCCAGCCCGCCCAGCATCGCCACCGGATTCGCCCACTCGCGCATAGTCTCATGCGCCGTCCCGCGCATAAAAAAGGACGCCGCCAGCAGCACCCATACCAGACTATGAAACCACCGCGCGATCACGAACCGCAGTCCATCCAGCGCGTTCACCTTCTCCGCCCCCGGCACGAACACCACGAAAATCCCGGCCACCACCAGCGCACCAACCCCCAGTACAGGCCACAAATTATCAGGCATTGGCTTACCCCTACTTACCCTGCTGGTTGATAGCATAAAGTTCGATATAGCCACACTTCTCGCAGCGGTGCGCCTCAACACTGTACATCGGCCCGACCATCTGTACCGCCTTTACGCCGAAGATGCTCGACTCCTTTACGTGTCCCCAGATCAAACTGGAATCACCGCGTATACCGCCGCGTTCCATCTGTCCGCCGCACTTGCTGCAAACCACCTGCTCAGGCATGATTTACCTCCCCCATAATTATCACCATTCGCTGAGGTGAAGCGCTTTCATGTCTACCGGATTTCCTCCACCGCCCAATGATCGCCCATCGCCCGCCGTCCCTTCGCCAATCCCGCGCCATCGCTCCGTTCCAGCGTCAGATCATCCCGTTCCAGCATCTCCGGTCGCAGCGTCACCCCCAGTCCCGACCCATCCGGAACGCTCAGGTGTCCGTCATTCACCACCGGCGCGAAATCGCTCATCACCGGGAAGTACGTCTTATAAAACGCCCGCACCGACTCGACATAAAACAGGTTCGGCAAATGCGCCCCCAGATGCATACACACCGCGTGGCAAATCGGCCCTGCCACATTATGCAGCACAATCGGCACGCCGAACGCCTCCGCCATATTCGCGATCTTCCGCGTCTCGGCGATTCCCCCGTTCCACACCGGATCAGTCATCACAATCTGCGACACCCCCTTCACCAGCCAATCCCGCAGTTGCCACCGCGTCATCAGCAGTTCCGAGCCGATCACCGGAATGCTCGTCCGTGCCGCCACCGCCTTAATCTCGTCCGGATGCACCGCCGGAATCACATCCTCCATGAACAGGATGTTGTACGGTTCCAGCGCCCGTGCGATCCGTTCGATGCTCGCCCGGTTCCACCGGAAGTGGCACTCAATCCCGATCTCCATCTGCTGTCCTACCGCCTCACGGATTTGCCGCACCGGAATCAACCCCTGCTCCACATCCGGTTGGCTGATATACTGCCCGAATGACCGTTCGCTGAACGAATCAAACGGCCATATCTTCATCGCCTTGATTCCGTCCGCCAGCAGACTCCGTGCCAGTTCACCCGCGTCTTGGTGCCACGCCGCGTAATCCTGCACCGCCCCGAACCCGATGCAGGTGTTATACGTCGGCACAACCTCCCGCGTCTTCCCTCCCAGCAGATGATACAGCGGCGCGCCGTAATACTTCCCCATGATGTCCCACAGCGCCACTTCCAGCGCCGAAAGCGCCCGCGTCTCCGCCCCCGCGTACCCGTGGTACATGATGTTATCCATCACGAATCGCCACAGTCCCTCAATATCCAGCGCGTCCTGCCCCAGCACCAGCGGCGCAATCGTCCCGTGCAGCGCACCCTTCGCGCCCGGAATCTTATCCACCGTCTCCCCCAGCCCCACGATCCCGCTGTCCGTATGCACCCGCACCACCATCAGACGCGGATATTCCGCCCATTGCAAACTTTCAATAGCTGTAATTTTCATAATAGGTTACAAATCCTTATCGTTCAGTTTCCCGCTCATCCCAGCGCCGCAATAGCATCCTTAACCTGCTGCCTCGCGCTGGCGATCAGCCGGTTCTCCTCGCTCATCTCCACTTCAATCGCTTCCAGTCGGTTCTGGCTGTTCTCCAACTGTCCCAGCATTCGCTTCCGCAGCGCCGCCTCTTGTCCTGTCGCCTGCAAAGTATTCAAATTCGCCCGCAGTTGCTCCTGCTGACCGTACAACTTCACCCGCTCCTGCTCCAATTCCTTCAGCCGCTGCTCACCTTTCTGAATCGTCGCGTAATGCCCCAGAATAGCCCGCAGTTCCCCTTGCAGCGCCGCGTCCAACCAGCGGTTCTTGATGATCTCCTGTAGTTGGCCTTCATCCAGCCGCTCAAGCTGTGTCCGCCGGTACAGCCGTCTGCGCTTCTCGGTCACAAAATCCGTTTTCGCCCGCGCCGGCAGCTTCACCCGCCACCGCCGCTCACTCGCCGTTTCCAAAGCCGGCGCATCCGTGTTCACCAGTTCCCATTGGCCGTCAACCGCCTCTTCCAGCGTCACCGTCACCGCCTTACCGGTCGTGTTCTCGATAAAATACATCACCGTCTGCGTCTCATACTGCTCATACACCAGCAGCGCGTCCTTGATGTGTACCCCTGTCGTCACCACCTTGGAATTCGGAATCTCGCTGATCCGCACCCCCAGTTCCACCGCGAACGGCACATACACCCCCAGCCCATCCTTCGTGAACGGAATCACCGCCTCACCTTTATAATCACCATCTTCCACCACCGTCACCGGCCCGCGTTCCAACGTCAGCCCCGTCCCGTTCTCGAACCGCAGCGCCACCACCGGATGATCCGGCAGCTTGTTCCGGTTGTACAAAAGCTCTCGCTCATACTTCACCAGCGCCCCGATGATCGGCACCAGCGCCGACTCGCCTCGCTTCACCGAAACCGGCGTCGTCACCGCATACTGGAAGAACTCACCCACATCCTGAGCCGTAGCCGCCGGAGCTGTCGCGCTCTTCATCCCGCCCATAGACATCTTGCGCGCCATCCCTGCCGCTGCGGGCGCAGGCGCGGCAGCCATGAACCGGAGGCCATGATCGGCTTCCTCATCCCCGTCGTAAGCCTCCAATTCCTCATACCGGGCATCAAACTCAATCGGCCCCGGCGCGATCCGTGCCTCATCCCGCACCGTTGCCCGTTTGGGAATATGGGATTCATACAAATCGTAGATGAACGAAATCGGCTGTCCGGCCACCAGCGTCACCCGTACATCATCCAGATCCTCTTCCAGCCGGTTATCGAACAACCCCCACCCTTGCAGCAGCGCCTCACCGCCCTCGCCCGCCTCATCTGCCTCCGCCACCAGCCGGTAGCTCACCCGCCACGTCGGACTCGGCGCGACATAATAAACCGCCAGCCGGTGACTCCCCGCGCTCAGCCGCACCTTCACCGCCCGCCGCACATCCTCGCTCAAACTGCTGTCGAGGAAGTACGTCAGGTCATATGCCGCCTGCGCGTCCTCGATCTTCACCCCTCGCAGCGCCTCCAACCGGAACACCTGCGCCATGCCGTCCGCTTCCAGCACCGTCACCAGTTCATTAATCCGCTCGTCCGTCCCGCTGTTCAGCCCGCGGTCAATCCCTACCACCCGTCCGCGCACAGTCTCCACCGTCCCCGGCGTCGTCTCCAGCCGCAGTTCCACCTGCCGCCCGCGCAAATCCACCAGCAAATCCCGCAGGCTCGTCAGGTCAGAAAGCTGAATCGAACTGCTTGCCAGTCGTGCCTCTCGATCCATCGGCGTCTGGTAATGAATCCCCAGCACCTGTCCCCCGGCTTGGTCAAACACCGCCAGACTTTTCAGCACATCATTGATCTCATCCTGCCGGAAGGTCAGCGTCACCTGTTCCCCTTCAACATCCCCTTCCCGCACGAAAAACCCGACCCCATGCTTATACAGCACCATCTCACGAACCGGTAAGTCGGACATAGCTGTCTCCTTCTGCTGTCGAACGGATAGGTCAATCCGCCTGCCCCTACACCACAGCCACCGTATTCGTCAGCGTCCCGATACCATCTATCGTGATCGTGACCACATCGCCTTCCTGTAGCGTGAACTCGCTCGGTGGCACAATGCCCGTCCCCGTCAGCAAAATCACCCCGTCCTCGAAAACGCTGCTCCGTCCCAGATAGTGAATCAACTCATCAATCCGCCGCTTAATCCGTTCTGTGCTCACCTCGCCGCTGAACAACGCCTGTCCGCCCCGTTCAATCACCAGTCGGATCGTCGTCTGCGGCCACGCTGCCGATGGATTCAGCACAATCCCCGGCCCCAACGCGCACGACGCCTTATACACCTTCGCCTGTGGCAAGTACAGCGGATTCTCCCCCTCAATATCCCGGCTGCTCATGTCATTCCCCACCGTGAAGCCTACCAGCTCCATCGCCGGATTAATCACCAGCGCCAATTCCGGCTCCGGCACATTCCATGTCGCGTCCGCACGGATTCCCACCACGCCATGCGGCCCAACCACCCGCGTCCCACGCGCCTTAAAAAACAACTCCGGTCGCTCAGCCTCATACACCCGCGCGTACACATCTCCGCCGTCCTGTGCCTCTTCCTGCCGCGCCGCTCGGCTGCGTTCATACGTCACGCCCGATGCCCAGATGTCCTGTTCATCGCACGGAGCCAACCAGTGTGGCACGAACGCCTCCGGTGCAGCCTCAAACTGCGCCGCCGTATACCGGCCTTTAGCGTCCGCCGCCACCGCTGCTAACCCCGCAATTGCCTTCTCCACATGCCCCGCGCTGTGCCGCAAAAACGCGCCAATGCTCGGCACATGCTCCGTCACATCATAGACCACCCCGTCCAGCAGCACCCCCACGCAGTTGCCGCCTTCCGGATGATAAAAACGGGTCAATATTGGTGTTGTCATAATTCTTTTTCCTTTATGGATAATTGTTGTAACCACCGCGATGCCTCGGATGGCCTCCGAAACCGTAAAACCGCCAGATGTTTATATTCCGGCGCTTGAAGAACCTCAACATAGCGTTTTCGATACCGCCCGTGTGCCTGTATCGCCCATAACAAAATCGACTGTCGGCTGAAGAATTGGGTACGCCAGCTTTCTCGGTTGCCTGTCTGCCACAAATCTTCCTGCGTGACCACGCGTCGCACAGTGCGTTTGAACAATCGCCATTGTGTCAACCACAAAGGGTAATCTAACCAGACCACTTGGGTAGCCCGTTGCCAGATTAAATCGCGTGCGCGGCTATAATTCCCTGCCGCGACCCAATGCGGCGGCTGTAGAGCATTCTGAACCCGTTCCCGAAACACTTCGTCCGCTACCTGCATCCAATTTGGCAGCCAGAACAGCGCATCCAAATCAATGAAGGGAACACCTAACCGCTCGGCTGCCTGCTTGCCGAGTACACTCTTACCCGCTCCACTCGTTCCTACAATGATAATACGCGGCATCACGAATGGTCTGTTCCCAACAAACCCTCGAACTCGCTCACAACCGTTCGCAAGTAGGAGCTGTCCAGCCGGAACGCGAAGTACAGCGTATTCAGCAGCGCGCTCTCGGCTTGGTATATCGTCCGGTTCAAATGCCCCTGCACCACCACATGATACCGCTTCCCAGCCGCCCGGAACTGTAACCGGAACTCTCCCGCGCTCATACTCTCCAGTGTAATCTCCCCCTCCGGCAAATCCTTGAACGTCCGCAGTTGCTCCAAAAACAGCGCGAACCCCGCCCGGCTGATCCCGATGGAATCCTTATGCGCCGTGAATCCGTTCGCCTTGATGTGGATTCCGACATGAAAATCTTCCCGCCCGGTCTCCAGCACCCGCAGTTCAATCACATTCTCATCAGTGAAGATACGCATAATGATCTCTTTGTCCTCATTTCGATAACTTAAACCAGTATATCGAAATCAATACCCCGCGCCGCCGCCCGCCGAAACAGTCAACCTCACCAACATTCTACCCGCTGTATCCTGCTAATCTATACCAGATCGCCTCTCAATACCTTATTCCTCAATCACCCGCGTCACCACCCGCTCCGGTAGGACTTTAAAGATTTCTCGTTCCTCACCCGCCGACCACCACGGATACGGCTCGCCTCGATAGCGTTGGCTCAACGCCTCAAGATGTTCTCGCGCCCCTTCCCGTTCCACCGCCACCACCTTCCCCCGCACCGACACATACCGGTACGGGTTCGCCGGATCGCTAATTTCAATCGCCACTGCCGGACGCTCTGCCATATTGGCGTTCTTCAACCGCCCAACCTTCGAATTTACCAGCACATGCACCCCATCAAAATCCACCCAAACAGGGGTAATCTGCGGCGTGCCATCAGCCATCAAAGTTGCGAGGTGCGCGAATGCCGTTCCTCGCAGCAAATCATGAAACGCTTCTGGAATGACTGCTGCCATCATCACCTCATCGCTTCTACCATGCAATCGGCTTTCGATCTCGGAAGAACCCGCCCGTCGGCCCATCACTCCCCAGCGTCGCCAACCACACCGCCGTATCCGCCCCTTCTTCCACGCTGCGTGGTGCGCTTGCGCCCCCCATCTCTGTCCGCACCCATCCGGGGCACATCGAATTCACCTTAAAATCGCCCCACCGCCGCACCTCGTCTGCCACAATCCGCGTCAGCGCGTTCATCGCCGTCTTCGATACCGCATACGCCGCTGTATGCCCGCCCATCGTTTCTAATGAACCGCTCTCCGATGACACATTCACCACCCGTCCGTACCGCCGTTCCTTCATCATCGGCACAAACGCGCGGCACAGATGCAGCGCCCCGTAGAAATTAGTCGCCATCGTCGTCCGGAACGTCTCCATCGCCACATCAAACACGCTCACACCTTCATCAAGGTACACGCCGGCATTGTTCACCAGTGCATCCAACCGCCCGTACTGATCCCGCATAAACCGCGCCGCCTCAGCCACACTCGCCTCGTCCTCCACATCCAATCGGTGAAACCGCACCCGTCGGCTGCCCAGTGCCAGCCGCTTCACCGCCCACGCCCCCTTGTCCATATCCCGCGCCGTCAGCACCACCTCATACCCGCGGTCCGCCAGTTGTCGGCAAATCTCATAACCGATTCCCCGGTTGCCGCCGGTCACCAGTGCCACCCGTTGCTCTCCGCTCATCGCCCGCTTTCACACCCCTCAAAGTTTGAATTCCGTTTGTGCTTTCAAACCGCAGCTTCATAAATGCCCATTTTGCAGGTGCTTTTTACCTGCTCTACCTGCAAAACAGGTCGCACCAACCTAATCCTGTGGTTGCTCGCCTTTCACACTCAATCCACCGTCCACCGTATACGTTGCACCCGTCACAAAACTCGCCTCATCCGATGCCAGAAACACAAACACACTCGCCACCTCGTCGATCTGCCCCACCCGCCCGATCGGATGCATAGCATCAAACTGCTGCCGCAGCGGTTCAGGATTCTGCTGTGCCGCCAAAAAATCATGCAGCATCGGTGAATCAATCGTCCCCGGTGCGACACAATTCACCCGGATTCCCCGTCGCGCATAATCCGTAGACATCGCCCGTGCCAATCCCTGCAATCCGGCCTTTGTTGCCGAATACGCTGCCAGCCCCGGCAGCCCCAGAATACCGGTCACGCTCGACATATGAATGATGCTGCCTTGGCCAACCTCCAGCATCCCCGGTATCACCGCCCGGCACATCAAAAATGTCCCCCGCAAATTCACCGCCACACACCGGTCAAAATCCGCCGCTGCCGTCTCATGCACAGCCCCTGCCGGCATCACCGCTGCGTTATTCACCAGCACCGTCACCGTCCCGAACACACCCTCGGCTCGCCGTACCAGACTTTCAACCTGCCCTTCATCCGTAATATCAGCCGCCAGTGCCACCGCCTTGCCGCCTGCCGCCTCGATCTCATTCACCACTGCTTGGCAAGCCTCCGCCTGCAAATCCACCACCCCCACCGCCGCCCCTTCCAACGCGAATCGGGTCGCAATCCCTTTCCCGATTCCCCGTGCCGCCCCTGTCACCAGCGCCACTTTACCCCTCAGCCGCCCACTCATTGAATCTCCTCCACCGCCACCCACCGCTTTTCACGGTTGCTCAACACCGCCGCGTCAATCACCCGCTGAATCACCGTGCCATCATGGAAATCCGGATGCAGTTCCGTCCCCTCCGCAATAGCCGTGATGAACTGCCGCGCCATGAAATCTTGCGTCCGGAAAATATCCTTATACGTGTTGTGTACCGTATCATGTCGCACCCCATTCCAGATTCGCTCCGGAATCGGCAGTTCTCGTGGTGCGCCTTCACCCACCCGTGCCCCGCGTACCTCCTGCACCTTGTCCCAGTCGGTATAGCTGTACAGCGTCCCCTCCGACCCATGAAATTCCATCTGATGCGTCTGTCCGAACGGTGTGTCCTCATACGCCAGCGTCGATACATGAATCACACCCTGCGCCCCATTTGCGAACGTCAGTGTAATGATCGCCTGATCATCCGCCACCGGGTACGAATTCCCCTCCGGATCAACCGCCGGACGTGGAACCGTGAACCCCAACTGGCAGTACACACCCGTAATCGCTCCATAGAACAACGACGCCAGATACATGAAATGCGACCCGATATCCCCCACTGCGCCAGCCCCTGCTTTCGACTGGTCAAAGCGCCACATATAATCGCCCTTCCGCCCGTATCCCGCGTAATAGCGCAGGTTCAGGTGATACGGCTGTCCGATATACCCGCTGTGAATCAACTCTTTCAAATAACGCGCCGTCGGCATATACCCATACGTGAACGGTGTCAGATGCTTAACACCCTTCGCCGCCGCTGCCTCCGCCATCACCTTCGCCTGTCCATAATTCAGCCCCAGCGGCTTCTCACACAGTACATGCAGCCCCGCTTCAATCGCCCGCATCGTGATCGGGAAATGTGTCTCGTTCGAAGTCGAAATGATGATCGCCTCGATCTGTCCGCTGGCGATCATCGCCTCATAATCCGTATACACCAGCGGAATCCCCCATCGTTCAGCGATCTCGTGTGCCTTATCAGGATTCCGCCCGCAAATCGCCACCACTTCAGCTTGCGGATGAGCCTTCAACGCCGGCAGATACATCGCATCCGCCCACCAGCTTGTCCCCACCACACCCACTTTGACCGTCATATCATCTGCCTCCTGCCGTTTATACTGCCGCGTCAATTAATTGCTGGATGAATCGTGCATGCGCCACCGCGTCGTCAATCGAGCACAACGCCGGTTTCAACCGTCCCGCTTCCACGTTAGCATGAAACGCCAGTAGTTCCTGTGCGAACGCCTCTTCATAACTCACGATGATCCGCTTTTCCCACGCCAGCTCGCCCTCATGCCCCTGCACGATCACCGGTGACGGGAAGTGTAAAAAGTAAGGGCTGGGTAGCTGCATAATCACCCGGTCATGATTGCCAAAAAATGCGTATTCCTCGCGGTAATCCTTCAAATGATGCAGCGAATGCCAGTCAATCGACACCTGCAAATTGCCCGAATACTCCACCAGCCCATGAATCGAAAGCCCCCCGCGCCACACCGCCATGCTCACCACTCGCTTCGGCGCGCCCAAAAATCCGTGCAGCGTATACACCTGATGAATCAAACTCACCGTCAGCATCCCGTAAGCCGCCCGCAGCCGCCGGTCATCCTTGCGCGCCCCCAGCGCCTCGTCCACCAACCCCGTCAGTGCGCCGCCCGCCAGACCATTCGCCGCGTCTTCAATCTGTTCTTCCAGCGTGCTCTCATCAGGAATATGCCCCTCGCGGAACTTATCACTCCCCAACCGGATTCGGTGTGGCGAATGTCCGAAGGAGTCCGAAGGGTGCAGCACCGTGATCCGCCCATACCCCACATCCTGCATCTTCTCCAACTGCGCCTTCGCATAAGCGAACGCCGGATCATGCAGCTTGTGGTAACCCATTTGCAGCACACGGTTGCTCTTATTCGCCACCGCCGCCACTTCTTCCACCTCGCGCAAATTCCACGCCAGCGGCTTCTCCACGAACACATGCTTGCCCGCTTCCAGTGCCGCAATCGTCGTATCGCGGTGCGACCCGCTGTGGCAAATCACCACCGCGTCAATATCATCGCGCCGCACCAGTTCGCGCCAATCCGTATGCCGCCCCGCCACCCGGTAATGATCCCCCACCGAATGCAGCAGCGGCTCGAATAAATCCGCCAGCGCCACCAGCTCAAACTTCTCATCATATCGGAACAAATGTGGCACATGCGCGATCTGGGCAATCGTCCCGCAGCCAATCACACCAACCCGTAACTTGCTCATGAAATCGTCGTCCTTAATAAGAGTATTCGAATAAAAGAATCGGCACATACAGCGCTTACTGATCAAACTGGAACAGCGAACATCCCCCGTCCAGCACGACCAAACTGCCGGTCATATAAGCGGTCGCCGGCCCCGCCAGATACACCACCGCCTGCGCGATCTCCACCGGCGTCCCCGGTTCCCCCAGCGGAATCACCCTCGACACCCGTTTAGCGTACTGCGGTTCTTCAATCAACTGCCGCCCCGCCAGCCCCGCCTTCACAATCCCCGGCGCGATCGCGTTCACCCGGATTCCATACACCGCCAACTCCCGCGCCATCTGCTTCATCAGCATATTCACGCCCGCCTTGCTCGTGTCATACGCCGTATTCTCCGGCCACGGAATCTGCGACACCCACGAACTCGTGAAGATGATCCGCCCCTGCGTCCCCGCCTTCACCATCTGCCGCGCCGTCGCCTGCCCCACGTTGAACGAACCCGTTAGGTTGATGTCCATATGCCGCTGCCAGTTATCCTGTGGAATCTCGAGGAAGGGTCGCGCCTCCACAATCCCCGCGTTCGCGCACACAATATCCAATCCCCCCAGCGTCGTCACCAGCTTTGCCAGCGCCGCATCCACCTGCTTGCGGTTGGCGATATCCACCCGCTGGTAGATCACCCGCCGTCCCGCCGCCTTCACCCGCTGCACCTGTGCCTTCGCCTCAGCCGGACTCTTCACATCCCAGATCGCCACATCTGCCCCTTCCTGTGCCAGATGCAGCGCCATCTCGTTGCCCAGATCACCGGCCCCGCCGGTCACCAGTGCCACCTTGCCCTCAAAAATCATCTTTTTGCCGCTCCCCTAAAAACAATCATAGTTTTCAATGAGTTCACTTCGCGCTATTATAGCCATCGTATACATTTGCCCAAAACAGGTGGATCGCACCCGCCTCCACCCTTTATTGCGAATAGATTGGAACCATCCACATGCCCACCTTAACCGGCTCAAATTACATCGCAGGCGAAGCCTCTAGTCTCGGCACGAGCACCTTCACCAGTGTCAACCCGCGCACCCGTCAGCTCGGTGATCTGCCCTTTCATAATGCCACCCCTGACGAAATCCATCGTGCCGTCACCGCTGCGGTTGCCGCCTTCGAACAAACCCGTCACTACCCCACCGCGCGTCTCGCCGATTTTCTGGATCGCGCCGCCTACGAAATAAACGCCCTCGGTGATGAACTCCTGCAAACCGCCGACATGGAAACCGGTCTCGGCCTGCCCCGCCTCACCGGCGAACGGGGCCGCACCACCGGTCAATTACAGGCCTTTGCCGCCCTCCTGCGTGAAGGCACATATGTCGAAGCCATCATCGACACCGCCCAACCGGATCGCCAGCCCGCCCCACGCCCCGACATCCGCCGTATGCTCATTCCCATCGGCCCTGTCGGAGTCTTCAGCGCCAGCAACTTCCCCTTCGCCTTTGCCGTTGCCGGTGGCGACACCGCCTCCGCATGGGCCGCCGGTTGCCCCGTCGTCGTCAAAGGCCATCCCGGTCATCCTGCCACCTCCGAACTATTCGCCCATGCCATCAACCGCGCCATCCTCGCGCTCGGATTCCCGTCAGGCTGGTTCTCCCTCCTGCAAGGCAATACCATCGAAGTCGGTCAACTGCTCACCGTTCACCCCGGCCTCGAAGCCATCGGCTTCACCGGTTCGCTCCGTGCCGGTCGCGCCATCTATGACTCCGCCGCCCGCCGCGAACGCCCCATCCCCGTCTACGCCGAGATGGGCAGCGTCAATCCCGTCGTCATCCTCCCGCAGGCCATCGCTACCCGCGCCGAAGCCCTTGCCGAAGGTCTGGCAGCCTCCGCCACCCTCGGCTCAGGTCAATTCTGCACCAACCCCGGTCTCGTCTTCCTCATCGAAAACGATCAGACCGAATCCTTTATCAACCTCTATCGGGACAAAATGGCCGCCCGCGCTCCCGGTGTCCTGCTCAACGAACAAATCGAGCGTGGCCTCGAACACGCCGTCGCCGACACCCAATCCCGTCCCGCTGTGCACACCCTCACCGGAGGTCTCGTCGTCGAAGGCGACGCCTTCTGCTATGCCAACACCGTCCTCCGCACCACTGCCGCCGACTTCATCGCCGACCAGTCCCTGCAAACCGAACACTTCGGCCCCGTCACCCTCATCGTCGTCTGCCAATCCCGCGCGGAACTCGAATCAGCCATCCGCGCCCTGCATGGCAATCTCACCGCCACCATTCACGCCGAAGTTGCCGAAATTGATCTCGCCGAAGCCATCTTCAGCCTCCTCCGAGAAAAAGTCGGTCGCCTGCTCTGGAACGGTTTCCCCACCGGTGTCGAAGTCGTCCACGCCCAGCAGCATGGTGGCCCCTATCCGGCCACCACCGCCCCCGCCACCACCTCCGTTGGCCTCACCTCTATCCGTCGCTTCCAGCGTCCGGTCGCCTATCAAAACATGCCGGACGTACTCTTGCCCGATGCCCTGAAAAATGCCAACCCGCTTGGAATCTGGCGCATCATCGACAACCAGTTCACCCGTCAGCCCCTAGCCTGAAAGCGAGACCAACCCCATGCACACGTTGACCACCCTTTGGGAACGTCATCAACCCCGCATCATCGCCGCCCTCGTCACCGCCCTCCTGTTGCTGCTTGCCTATTGGGGCGGCTTTCCGGAACGGGTTCCGGTCACCACGCTGGCGCTCGGTCTCGCCTTTCTCATCATCGTCGTGCTCTTCTTCGGTTTCCTCATCTACTGGTTCTACATCAGCCCGCTGCCGGAAAAAGAACAGCGTCGCCTCACCATCTCCACTCCCTCTCCCCTCGTCCGCCAGATCGTCGGCCTCGGCGCAGCCCTTGCCGCCGTCTTCATCACCCTCGGCCTCTTCTGGGATGAACTCTGGCATCGTCTCTATGGGGTCGGCGCGGTCGTGGATGATTTCTGGTGGAGGCCGCATCTCCTCCTTTATGCGGGCATGGGCATCAATGCCCTCTTTGCCATCGGCGGCATGTTCATCATCATGCAGCGTGGCAAAGGCACGCTCCGTCACCGCTTCCGTGCCGAGCCGCTCATCGGCCTGCTCACCCTCGCCGCCGGCTTCCAGATCATCACCGCCCCCTTCGATCCGCTCTGGCATCAAATCTTCGGCATCGATCTCACAGCGTGGAGTCTGCCTCATCTCTTGCTGGGTCTCGGTCTCATCTCGGTCATGCTCGCCAGCAGCAGCATCCAATTTTCGCTCGTGCCGCGTCGTTCATGGCGCTTTCTCGGCGGCCTCAGCCTCAACGAAATCCTCTGCATCCTCGTCCTAGCCCTCGCCGCCACCATCCTCTTTCAATTTGGCACAACCGAATGGGAAGACCTCAGTCCCGCCATGGATCCCGGCTATCTTGTCTTTCAACGTCCCGAATGGCTCTATCCCGTCGTCCTCATCACCGTCAGCGCCTTTATCAGCTTCACCGCCCTCCATCTGCTCCGGCGCGTCGGCGCAGCCACCCTTATCTACCTGCTCACCCTCGGCCTTCGCCTGATTCTCATGACCACCTTCAACGCCGCCGAAGCCGCCAACATGTCCTACAAAGCCAATCTGCTCGTGCTCGTGCCGGTGCTTGCCGTCGATCTCTACTATGCCTACCGGCTCCGTGCCGGTCACATCGACTCGCCTCGCACCCCTCTCATCGGCAGCTTCGTCCTCGCCGTCGCCACCTTCATCTACGCCCTGCCGCTCATCAACCAGTGGCTCTTCTACCCGCGCCTCTCGCCCATTGTCCTCATCGGCGTATTTGGCTTCGGTCTGCTCATGGCCGCCGTCACCGCCTTAACAGCCTCCCGCCTCGGCGCATGGCTCCGCGCCCTCGGTGAAACAACCCCTGTCGAAGCGCAAGTCCCCGCCGCCGCCCTTCAACGCTTGCATTGGGTCGGTGCCGGGACGCTCATCGCTGCCTTGGCCTTCATCGCCGTCTTCATCGCCACCGCCACCCCGCCCATCACCTGATACCATCATTGAACCAGAAGGATTTTCACCAATGACCACACCGCGCATCACCGTCAACACCGCACAAGCCCACCGCATGGGGCAGCGCCTACTTGAACTCGGCTGGAAAAGTGCCGGTTACGAAACCCTCAATGCCGCCATCCCCTCCAACAGTGATCGGGACGCCGCCCTCAACTATTTCTTCTTCACCTCCATGCTCCTCTTCGACTTCAAAAATGTCGAAGCCACGCTGCCCGATGGCCGCTACATCAAAGGCACGGATGTCTACTTCCATCTCGCCCGTCGCGCCGGTGAAGAACATCCCGGCTTCTGGTCAGCCCCCGTCCTCGCCACCCTCACCGATGCCGACTTCAACCGCGCCTTCTCCCTCACCCACGATCCCGCGCAGCCCGCGCTCCCCCGCATGCCGGAACGCATCAACCTCCTGCGTGATGCCGCTGCCGTCCTCAACACCCGCTGGCAGGGCAGCGTTAGCCGCCTCTTGCATCAGCATCCTGCCCTTCGCGCCCCCAACCAAACCGGCCTCTTGGATACCATCTTGGCCGCCTTTCAGGGTTACAGTGACCCCTTATTCAAGAAAGTCTTCGTCTTCCTCAAAGCTGCCGACATCACCGGCCTCTGGCGTCCCACCGATCCCGAAAATGTTCTCATGCCCGTGGATTATCACGTCATCCGCCTCGCCCTTCGCAACGGCACCGTCACCATCAACGATCCCCACCTGGCCGACCAGCTTCGCCGCGCCGAACCCCTCACCGAAGCCGACGAACTCCCCATCCGTCAAGCCGTCATGGAAGCCTATCACGAACTCATCCGCACCTCTGGCCTCTCCGTCTATTTTGTCGATGAAATCTTCTGGCTCGTCGGGCGCAGTTGCTGTCACTACAAACGTCCGCCTCGCTGCACCACCTGCGACTACTCCGACTGTACCGTGCAGCCCGCTTTCAACTATGCCTGTCCCGGTCATTGTCCCCTCGCCGCCACCTGCCTCGGCGCACACGACACCGCCTACAGCACGCTCCTCGAACCCGCCATCACCACCATCCACTACTAAGGGATCGCCGCACCCATGCCCTACTTCAGCGTGACCAGTCTCACCTCCATCGACCACATCACCCTCCACAACCAACCCCAACAAATCACCGTCGGCAGTTGTGGCTTCTATCTCGCCATGGCACTAGCCCGCCTCGGTGCTGACGTGCAGTACACTGGTCTCGTCGGTGAGGATTTCGACTCGTCACGCCTCGACCCCCTCCGCGCCGCCGGAGCTGCCGTTGCTCTTGCCCGCCTCCCCGGTCAAACTGCCCGCCTCGATCTCACCTACGACCCCGCCGGTCATCCCGCCCGCATCATCTACGATGAAGGCGTCGGCCCATCAGCCCGCGCTGAAGACCTCCCCCACACCTTCTGGGATGCCACCGTCCTCTGGCTCGGCACCATCTCCTATCCCATCCAGCAGGCCATCGCCCAACGTGCTGCCCCTCACCAATCGGTCTATCTCTCCACGCAGGGCGAATTTCGCGGCAAAGCGCGTGAACTGCGCGCCCTCGCGCCTCATCTCAGCCTGCTCTTCGCCAACGGTCAGGAAGCCGAAGAATTCGGTTTCGGCGGCCTCGCCCGCTCTATCGACACACTTCTCACCCTCAACCCGCGTCTCGGTCTTGTCATCACGCACGGGCCGCGTGGCGCGTGGTATATCACCGCCCATCAGCGTCTTGCTGTCCCCGCCGTTCCCCATCCCACCATCGTCAACACCACCGGAGCCGGTGACACCTTCAACGCTGCCTTCGCCTTCCAGTTACAGCGCGCCGCCCCACCCGCGCACGCCCTCCAGTGGGCCACAACCGCCGCCGCCCTCTCCATGCGCGCCTATGCCTACTTCAACCTGCCCACCACCCCCGAAACGGATGCCGCCCTCGCCGTCCTGCGCCCGCATCTTCCCGTCACCGAACACACAGTCATCCCCCTCGAATCACAATCACCGTAAGTTTGTAAATCCAAACCCCGTCGCGTTGACTCTATTGAACTTTTGTTCTATAATGAGATTTACCGCAGGTTCACGTCACCGAGGATCGCCATGTCACCCACCGCCCATTTCCATCCCCGAAGCACACACCGCATAACCGTGTATGGCAGCGGCAGTCTCCCTGCTCCCCGCCATACGCCGTTGCCACAGCGGCGGCCATTACCCG
>JAFLCH010000052.1:0-4273 GCA_017303775.1 Anaerolineae bacterium
CGCTTTCACCCTCAGCGCCGATCAATTGACGATAGCTTACGGGGATGGCCAACACTTGGTTTTTGCGCGTGCGCTGATGTTGAACGGGACACAGTGGCAGTTGGTGTCCTTAGGTGCTGCCGCTGATTCGACTCCTGTTTTGTCTGATACAACCGTCACCTTAATTTTTGGTGATGCCGGCGATGTGGGTGGTTCGGGTGGTTGCAACACATATGGGGGCAGCTATAGCGTAAGTGGTTCGTCCATCGCTTTTGATCAGATTTTCAGCACCTTGATGGCTTGCGTTGGTAACGGTGTGCAAGATCAGGAATCTGCCTATTTTGCTGCGCTCCAATCCGCTGCTAGCTTTACCTTATCATCTGATCAATTAATCATTTCCTATGATGAAGGACAGGAGTTGGTTTTCGTGCCGGTATTGTCTTTGGAAGCGAACCGCTGGCAGTTGGTTACGCTGGGAGGATCGCCCGTTCTTGATGCTGCGCCCATTATCCTCGAATTTACAGGGGGTAATCAGGCGAGTGGGAGCGGTGGTTGCAATAACTATCGCGGTTCCTATACCCTGAACGGCGAATCCCTCACCTTTGGTCCTGTGCTGAGCACCCGTATGGCCTGCATCGCGGAAGGAGTTATGGAGCAAGAATCCGCCTACTTCCTCGCGCTCCAAGCAAGCGTTAGCTATCGCCTGACTGCCGATGAACTCATCATCAGCACCAGTGATGGTCAGCAGCTTGTATTTGTACCGGTGTACGCTGAAATCTAAATAAACACATCCACTTGGACAGGTTTCGTCATCACGGCGAGACCTGTCTCGCAGCCGACTGCCCAATCTCCAACTAAAAAACAGAATATAGTCAGGGTATACTACACGGCGTTTCCAATCTCACCGGATAGAGGGATTTGATGCGCCAATTAATCCGAAGGATCGTTTTCAAGGTCTTTGATCTTGTGTTTCGGTTCATGCTCAGCGTGATGTCGGAGGAGACCCGCTTTAAGCAGTTCTCTAAGTACAGCTTTCAAATTTTGAGCTGGCACTATTACACGCCCATCCCTGACCAGAAAGACCTCCAATATCTGCGCGACACCGAGCTTGTGGGGGTTAATCTCAATACAGCCGCCGCGCTTGAGTTGATCGATCAAGTGGTGACTCCCTATAAAGCCGAGTTCAACGCTTTCCCGCTTCAACCCACTGCCGATGCCCTTCAGTTCAATCTGATCAATGGCACGCACATGGCGATTGACGGCAACCTGTATTATGGCCTCATTCGTCGTTATCAACCCCGCCGTATCGTTGAAATCGGTTCCGGGAACTCCACCCTCTTAGCCGCTGCCGCTATCCGTCGCAACGTCGCTGAAGGCAAACCCAAAAGCGAACTCTACGCCATCGAACCCTATCCGTCCGATAAGTTAGCGCGCATTCCGGAACTCACCGAACTCATCTCCAAACGGGTGCAGGATGTGCCGCTTTCCTTCTTCCAGAATCTCCAGAGTGGTGACATACTTTTTATCGACTCGACTCATGTCTTCCGCCCCGGCGGTGACATCTGGTGGGAATACTGCGAAATTCTTCCCCGGCTCGCGCCCGGTGTGATGGTTCATATCCACGATATTTCGCTGCCCAAGCCCTATCCGCAGGTCTATATCGACAATGGGTGGTATTGGAATGAGCAGTGGATTCTCCAAACCTTTTTGACCTTCAACACTCGTTTTGAAGTGCTTTGGCCGGGCAATTACCTCATGGTGAATCATCCCGACCGTATGAAAACCGCCTTCACCCCGGAATATGAGCAGATGCGCGCTGCCTTTCCATCCTCCGAGCCAACCAGCTTCTGGATGCGCGTCCGGGAAGATAAAGGAGCGCCATCCGTATGAAAGTCATGACCGTACTGGGAACCCGGCCTGAGATTATTCGTCTTTCGCTGGTGATTCGTCTGCTCGATCAGCATTGTGATCACCTGTTGGTACACACAGGGCAGAACTACGACCCGAATCTTAACGACATCTTTTTCCGCGAATTGGGTGTGCGCGCGCCGGATGTTTACCTCGGCATTCGCGCCAGCACCATCGGTGAACAGATCGGCCGTATTCTCATCGAAACCGAGAAGGAAATTCGCCGTTTTCAGCCGGATCGCATCCTTATTCTTGGTGACACTAACAGCGGCTTGGTGAGTATCATCGCGCGTCGCATGGGTATCCCCGTCTTTCATATGGAAGCTGGAAACCGCGCCTTCGACCCGCGTATGCCGGAAGAAACCAACCGTAAAATCATTGATCACTCCAGCCGTATCCTCCTGCCATATACCGAACGCAGCAAAGAGAATCTGCTCAATGAAGGCATCCCCGGTCGCTTCATTTATGTGACCGGCAATCCGATCTATGAAGTGATCGAGTCTTTCCGTCCTCGGCTGGAGTCACTCGATACCCTTGCGCGTTATACCGTTCAACCGCAGCAGTACTTCCTCGTCACTGCCCATCGTGAAGAAAATGTTGATACCGAAAGCCGCCTCCGCAGCATCCTCACCGCCCTCGACCAGATTCAACAGCAGTACAAAGTTCCGGTGCTCTACAGCTTGCATCCCCGCACGCGCGATAAAATGCAAAAGTTTGGCATTCAAGTCACCAATCCTGAAGTGCGTCTGCATGAGCCGATGGGTTTCTTCGACTTCATCAACCTCGAACTTAATGCCCTCTGTGTGCTCACTGACAGCGGCACAGTGCAGGAAGAGTGCTGTATTTATCGCGTGCGTAATGTTACACTGCGCGACAATACCGAACGTCCGGAAACCGTCGATTGTGGCAGCAACATCCTCGCCGGAACAGATACCGACAGCATTCTGCGCACGGTGAAAATTGTGCTCGAAAATGATACCAACTGGAGCATCCCGCCCGAATATCTGGAACGGCAGGTCGCACAGAAAGTCGTGCGCATGCTCCTCAGTTACTTGCATGAAGGATTGACGACATGAAAATTCTCATCGTCGGTGGCACCGGGATGCTGGGGCATCGTCTCTGGATGGATCTCGGCCATAAGCATCAAGTGTGGGGGACTGTCAGGGGACAGGTCGAGGACTTCCCCCCGCTTCCCAATATCTCCCGTGATCATATTTGCGCTGGGGTCGATGCCCTCGATTTTCAGAGCGTCCGGCGTGTCGTTGAGTCAATACAGCCTGAAGTGATCATCAACTGCGTTGGCCTCATCAAACAGCGCGAGAATGCCAAAGATCCACTGTTGGCGATTGACCTGAATGCCCGCTTCCCGCATCTGTTAGCCGCTGCGGCTCACGATGTTGGCAGCCGTTTTATCCACATCAGTACCGATTGTGTTTTCAGCGGTCAAAAGGGCATGTATACCGAATCAGATCAAGCGGATGCGGGTGACATCTACGGGCGCACGAAAACACTGGGCGAAGTTGGCTACCTTGAACACGGCCTGACCATCCGCACATCACTCATCGGGCGCGAAATCAGTACACGCTACAGTCTGCTGGAATGGTTTTTATTCCAAAACCAGAAGGTCAAAGGTTTTCGTAAAGCTGTCTTCAGCGGCTTCCCAACCGGCGAAGTCTCCCGCCTGCTGCAAGATATTATTCTGCCACGGCATGATCTGCATGGCCTCTACCATGTGTCGGCGGAACCCATCAATAAATATGATCTGCTCGTCCTGTTCAAGCAGGCTTACAACAAATCCATTGAAATCGAGGAGGACTCGCAGGTCACCATCGACCGCAGCCTCGACTCCACGCGGTTTCGTGCTGAAACCGGCTTTGTCCCCACACCATGGCCTGATATGATCGAACGGATGGCCGCCGACTCTATACCATATGAAAACTGGAAGTAAAGCGACTATGAATAACGCTCACCTGCTCGAAAATAAGCGGATTCTCATCACCGGTGGAACAGGTTCCTTAGGGAAGGTGCTGGTTCGTCGTCTGCTCACAGGCGAACTCGGTCGCCCCAAGCAGATCATCGTGTTCTCGCGTGACGAAGCCAAGCAGCATTACATGCGCATGGAATATCTTCAGCGTGCTGTCACAACCGACGAAGTCATCTATCAGAACTTCCGGGAACTCTTGAGCTTTCGTATCGGCGATGTGCGCGATTTCCACAGTGTCAGCGCTGCCCTGCGGGAAGCGGATGTAGTCTTCAATGCTGCGGCCCTGAAGCAGGTGCCGACCTGTGAATATTTCCCCTATGAAGCCGTTCAGACCAACATCACCGGCCCGGAAAATATCATCCGCGCCATCCGCGAGCAGGGACTGCCCATCGAAACGGTGGT
>JAFLCH010000052.1:4373-18733 GCA_017303775.1 Anaerolineae bacterium
ATGCTCAAGGCGCGCTCGTTGCTTGTCGATCAGGTCATTCCTGATAGCGGTGCTGAATTCTTACGTTGACGATCCGCTTTTGAGACTTGCGGGTGGGGTGTGTGGTTGCGTTTGCCACGCCAGCTTCGGGCGAATCATCCCGATCCATGAGCCGATATACTCGGCGCGCATCTCACCCGTTTCCCTTACGCTGAAGGACATAATGTTCGGCTTGGCGATCTCGACATAGCCGACTTCAGCATCCGTCAGAATGATCACGCTGATGCTGTAACTGCCATCATTTAAGAAATTCGGGGGTAGGGTACAGGTGGTGCGGAAGTTCCCTTCCGGATACGCCTTGCCCGCCCACTCATCCGTTGTCAGATTCGCCGACTTGAAGTTGGCCGTCGCGAGGATGTTGGTGCCGTCCCCGCTGAAAAGCTGAATACTCATATAGAGTGGTGTTCCACTCCGCAGCACCGTGTATTCAATCTCAAACGTCACTTCTTTATCAATATCGACAAAACTGGTGACATTCCCGTTCGAATGAATACGGATTGCGTCCAGCCGTACCACCGGCGATGAAGGCGCAGTAGCCGGATCAGCCCACACCAATTCGCCGCTGCGGGTGTCCGCCGATTCGAGATCGTTCATATAATGTAGGATGACCGACTGTGATGGGCCGTCTGCGCGTTTTTCACCGTTGACCAGCAGGATACACCGTTCGCATACATTCGCCAGTAGCGCCAATTGATGGCTCACGAACAGCAGCGTGCGCCCCTCGCTGGTGGATTGCTGCATTTTGCTGATGCACTTCTTCTGGAACTCGGTATCGCCCACCGCCAGCACTTCATCCACAATCAGGATGTCCGACTCCACAAAAGCCGATACCGCGAAAGCCAGCCGCATATACATGCCGGAAGAATATCGTTTCACCGGCGTGTCAATGAATGTCTCAACGCCCGCGAAATCCACAATTTCATCAAAGCGTCGTGCAATCGCTTTTCGCTCCATCCCTTGAATGGTCGCGCTTAGATAGATGTTCTCGCGTCCGGTTAGTTCGGGGTGGAATCCCGTACCCACTTCCAGCAGGCTGCCGATTTGTCCGTATACATCAACCCGACCGGTAGTCGGGGCAGTGATATTCGAAAGCACTTTCAACAATGTGCTCTTGCCCGCCCCATTACGCCCGATGATGCCCACGCTTTCACCCTGCTGGATGTCAAAATCGACATTCCGCAGTGCCCAGATCGTTTGTTGAGGTGTCGTCTCTCGCCGCACCCCACGCCGGATGGCCGCTTTCAAGCTGTCCAGCACTTGTACGGCTAACTTATTCTCACGCTGGACTGTGCCGACCTTGTAAGCCTTTGACAATCCGCGTACTTGTATAGCAGTTTCACGCATTATATTTCATCGACAAACGTGTATTCAGATCGTTTGAAAAAGGCCAGCCCGAACACGAGGAATCCCCCCGTGATGAGCAGTCCGATCACTGCCGGTATCAGATCCGGTGGTGAACTGCCGCCCAGCAGGCACCAGCGGAAACCTTGTATTACCGTCGTCATCGGGTTCAAGCTGTAAACCCACCGCAGCGATTCGGGAATCAACGTGATCGGGTAAAAGACAGGCGACACATACATGCTGATTTGCAGCAAAAATGGGAGGATATGGCTGATGTCCCGGTAGCGGATGTTCAACGGGGCTAGCCACACGCATACCGTCAAAATGATGAATAACGCCAGCACGGTATACAGCGGAATCAGCAGTAGATTCCACGTCAGCCCCACGCCGTAAATGATCATCACCACCAGCAGAACCAGCAGCGCAAACAGAAAATCCACCATCACCGCCAGAATGTTGGCGATAACGATCACCAATCGTGGGAAGTACACTTTCTCAATCAGCCGCACATTACTCGTCAGGCTCAAACTACCCCGGCTGATCCCGTCGCCCATCAACCGCCAGATGATCATCGCCGGAAACAAATACACCACATACGGGTAACCTTCGGATGGCGCGCGCAGCAGCACCCCGAATATCGCTGAAAAAATGATGATGTTGGCGACGGGTTGAATTACCACCCACAGGATTCCCAGCAGCGTTTGCTTATAACGGATGCTGATCTCACGCCATGCCAGCATTAGCAGCAGGCTGCGATAATCCCACACTTCACCTAACCGGATGTCAAATAATCGGTGGTAAGGTTCAATGACGGTGTGTTTTTTGGAGGTCAACGTACCTTAATTCCACTTAACTCTAGCTTCTTCATGCGGGCTATCTTAGCCGTAAACCTGTGCAAAGAATAGGTAGAGTGCCGCTCCCGGTTGTCATCCGCTCGTCTGGAAGGTTGTCTTCCATCGTCTGAACAAGCGCTGTTGAAGTGATGACGGCAGCACGGTCGAAAGCAAATACGCCAGCCGTTTCGGATGTGAAAAATAGGTTGAAGGCGAATGCCCGAACGAAGTTCGGAAGTAGCGCCGCGCGTCAGCATACGACTCCGCCAGAGTTAGGGCTGCTGCTATGTAGTAAATGGTACTCAAGCTTTCGGCGCGGCAGTTCATGATAGTGCTCGGCAAATCAGCCCGCCCGAAAAGCTGCTCCATCATACGGATATGCTCATCCGCCATCACCTTACCGCGCTGCGCCACCGTCGCTGAACCGGCATGAACCCGGTGCGTAGCCAGTGTGTGCGGCACACGGGCGAATCGTCCATGCAGCCCCAAACGCAGCCAGTAATCAAAATCTCCCACGTAACGGAAGCTAGGGTCACGCCCATTTTCGGCTTCGAGCGCCTTGCGATGGATGAACGCCCCCGGTCCGATCAAACAAATGCACTCCCGCAGCATCCGTTCATAATCATAATCACGCTGGTACGGGCTGCTGATGGTCTTGGATTCGGCGTCGATTTTGTGCCAATCGGGATAGAGCACCAGTGCATCCGGTTGTTCTTCTGCTGTCTGGATCATCATGTCAATCCAATTCGGCAGCACCGGATCATCCGAGTTCACGACAGCGACCCATTCCCCCTTCGCCATCTGCAAACCTTTATTGACGGTGCGCGCTTCACCCATATTCGCGTGCCGTTCCCAGTATAAGCGTCCCGAATACGGGTTCAAAACCTCTACTGTTTGGTCGGTCGATCCATCGTCCAGAACAATGTACTCCAGATTCGGGTAGTTCTGGTTCAACACACTTTCGATAGTTTCAGGCAGGAAGTCAGCACGGTTATAGGCCGGTGTGATCACCGTAATCAGCGGAAGCGTATTCGACATCATTTTCTTCACGAATTAGCCAGCTTATCCGGTCGCTTCCGTCCCACCGCTTGATACAACAGCGATTTGAGCCGGTAGCGCAAAATAGGCAGAAGCATCTGGTAAATTTTACGGGCATGATAGCGGTTCAGGTAGATGAAGCGCAGCACCGAAAAATATTCGCGTCCCTGTACGTCATCCGGTCGCAGCATCGCCCACAGCGCCGGCCCTGAACGTTCCAGCAGATCGGCGCGGCAGCGTTCAATACGCTCCCGTTCCACACCGCAGTGAGCATAATACTCTAACGCTTCCTGCATCCGCAAGAGAACATACAGCGCTTGGTATCCGCTCCAATTCTGAACGCCCCAGAAGGCAATCGAGCAGGGGTATCCGATGTAGTAAGCTTTCCGGTTGACCATCGTCTGTGCCAGAATCATGATATTCGGGTAACTTTCCGGCAGCGTGGAGCCGAATTGCGCCTCGCCGCTTAACTGGATCTGGTGTTCCCGCCAGCGTGATGCCCGCACCACCGAACACATGATGCTCCCCAGAAACGTTTCATCAACCTTGGGGTCAATCAATGCCTCGAATGTCGCCGCATAATCGCCGCGTTCAGCAGCCTTCGCCGGCCACAAATCAGGGAAGTCATCGCTGTTGACGAGGCGGTTGAATGCGGTTCGATCAGCTTCATGCCGGGGCGAGGTGTTCGCGAAGATATAATCCACCTCCGGGTTGGTTTCGATCACCTTCAACACCCGCTTAATCCCTTCAGGGCGGATCAGATCATCATCCCCGATCACCCACAGGAATGTGCCCGTGAGCAGCGTATCATACAGTTGCAGCAGATTCCGCATCATTCCGAGGTTACGCTCGTTGCGGACATAGCTGACCGGCCCCCATGCTTCTGCCAGTCGCACTACCGCTTCGGTATCATCTGTCGAGCAGTTGTCCGAAACCACTACCTCCACCAGTGGATGCAGTTCGCGCACCGTCGGCAGGATGCTGTATAGGGCGGATTTGAGGAGCGGCGCGTGATTGTAAGTCGGGATGCCAATCGAGAGTACAGGTCGAGTCATAAATGCCAATCAGTCTTTCTGTAGCGCACAAAATACTGGAGACTACCCTTGACCGGGGCTATAATATCACACAAAATAACCCCTGCCTGATATTCATTTAACTTGGAATCCACCTCCTGATACCTGTGCCATCCTCACTTGCTTCACCTCTCGTCAGCATCATCATTCCGGCCTATAATCGCGCCGATTTGATCTCCGACTCGCTGGAAAGTGCCCTTAATCAAACATATTCCAACCACGAAATCATTGTGGTTGATGATGGTTCAACCGACCGCACATGGGATGTGCTCACGGGTTATGGAGATCGCATCAAAGCCATCCGTCAGCCCAATGCTGGTGCGTCTGCCGCCCGCAATCGCGCCCTGCGTGAAGCACGTGGTGAACTCGTTGCCTTCCTCGACTCGGACGATGCGTTCTTGCCGGAAAAGCTCGAAGTACAGGTGGCTTTCATGCAAGCGCATCCCGAAGTCGTCATGAGCTACACATCCTACTTTGAAAGCGATTCCGCCCTCAAGCCCATCCGTGTTTATGCCGCCGACTCTTATCCGCGCGGGTGGCGCGATATGCTCAAAGGCTGCACCATCGCTACCCCCACCGTCATGATTCGCCGCCCCATCCTCGACCAAACCGGTCTCTTTGATGAAACGCTGCCCGTCTCCGAAGATCTCGACTTATGGTGTCGTGCCACGCTTTGGGGCATAGTACAGCCGCTTGCCCAACCACTGACTAGAGTGCGCATCCACCCTTCCGGCACACCCCGTAATCACCGCCAGATGATTGACATATGGCTTCAACTCGTGCGCAAATTCTATAAGGGAGACATAACCTTTACTGATTGGTTAGATAAGCAGCATACCATCTCCAACCTCTACAGTTACGTCACTTACGTCGCCATGAATCAGCACGCTCCGTCCGGCGTCACCCTGCGCTATCTCCTCAACGCTCTGCTGAGGGCACCCCTTTCAGCCAATAGTCGCAATTTACTCAAGGCCTATCTTCGGTCATAATTGCGCCTTGCGTCCACATCAGGGGTTCAGAGATGGCTACACAACCACTCGTTACGTTCATCACAGCCACCTATAACACCGCGCCCTACCTGCGCGAAACCATTGATAGCGTTCTAGCGCAAACCTATGCCAACATCGAGTACATCGTTCTCGACGACGGCTCGACTGATGACACCATCGACATCCTCAAAAGCTATGGTGACCGCATCACATGGACGACGCACCCCAATGTGGGTGAAACCCGCACCGTCAATAAGGGATTCGGCATGGCGAAGGGCGATTATATCGTCGTGGTGAGCGCCGATGATCCCGTCAAACCACGCCTCGCGGAAGTTGCCGTCCCGTTCATGGAAGCGCGCCCCGATATACTCGTCGGCTACCCCGGTTGGGACATCATCGACTCACAATCGACCGTCATCGACACACCACGCATGTTCGACTACAACTATGATCAGATGCTCCGTTGGCATTATTGTATGCCGGGGCCGGGTACATTTATTCGCCGCCGCGCTATCGAACTGGAACAGGGACGCAATACCGACTATCGTTACATCGGGGATTATGAATTTTGGGTGCGCTTGGGGCTGCGTGGGGACTTTGCCTACATCCCGCATAATTTGGCGACATGGCGTTTTCATGCTGCCTCAACCTCTGTTAATCAGCGTAATGCCCGCATGGCCGAAGAACACATCCGCCTCTTTGAAACCTTCTACCAGCGTACCGACCTGCCCGAATCGGTGCTGCAAGCCCGCGCCGAAGCCCTGAGCACAGCCTATTATGTAGCGGCCTTGATGCTGCTCCCCGCTGATCTAGATGCCGCGCGCCCTTATCTGATTCGTTCCTTCAAACTCTTTCCCTTCGCCCCGCGTCGTTATCCTACCGGCCTCATCCGTTCCAAACGGTATCAGTTGGTGGCCTTCTTCCCCTTTTTACGTCGCGCGTTGATTACCGCATCACTCAGGTAACATGGTGACGAACGCGCCTCTGCCACTCGTCAGTGTGGTCATTCCCACCCACAATCGTGCTGATTTACTCCCTCAGGCCATCGACAGCGTTTTGAGTCAAGACTATCCACATGTTGAAATTATTGTGGTGGATGACGGTTCAACGGACGATACCGCGCAGATCATGCAGTGCTACAAGCCGCCTGTGCGTTACATCCAACAAGCCAATCAGGGCGCGGCAGCAGCTCGTAACCGGGGTGTACGCGAAGCCAGCGGGGAGTTTATCGCTTTTCTCGACTCAGATGACTGGTTCCTGCCGGGGAAACTCTCCCTTCAAGCGCATTACCTGCTTGAGCACCCTCAAATCGGACTGGTCTATTCAGCTTATGATGTCATTGACGAAAACCGGGATCTCCGCTGGCATGTCATGCCTGACCTTATCACCGGGCCACATGCCTATCTCGATCTGCTCTGGCGCTGCATGGTCGGCCCCATTACCATGCCAACCGTCATGCTCCGGCGTGCTATTTTCGACCACATCACACCCTTTGATGAAACAATGCGCTTAGCCGAAGATCTTGACCTCTGGTGTCGCATCGCCCGGGATTATCCCATCGCCCTCCTGCCCGAATCCCTAAGTATGGTTCGCATCCACTACAGCAGCCTGACTCGCCGTGTGAATCCTGCCGATAAACTCGAAACGTGGCGAAAAATCGTTGGTAAAGCATTCGCTGATGATTACCCCTTTCCACTTTTTTACAAGCGCCGCCTCTATGCCCGTATATATTATGCGGCGGCTGTCAATGCCGGTCTGGATGGTTATCAAGACCACATTCTGCCATACCTGCTGCGCAGCCTCCTCTGGTGGCCGATCCCTGAATATGGCATTCACGATACATGGAAATATCTAACCAACCCGCGCAAATGGCGTCGTCTGTTTCAGATCATAAGGAGGCAGTGATGAATGCTCGTGTTGCTGTCATTATTCCCACTCACAATCGCGCATCGCTCTTGCCGGAAACGATTGATAGCCTCTTTCAACAAACGCGCCCACCGGATGAACTCATTGTCGTCAACGATGGCTCAACCGATGATACGGCGGCAGTGTTGGCTCGTTACCCGGCGCCCCTGAAGGCCATCCACGTCCCCAATGGAGGACGCTCCCGTGCCCGCAACATCGGCCTTCGCGCTGCCACCGCCGACTTCGTCTGCCTGCTTGATGACGATGATCGCCTTTCTCCAGACAGTCTGGCCATCCGCGCGGCCCATCTTGAAGCGCACCCGAACATCGGGGTAGTTTATGGCGACACCCGTCTTATTGACGAAGCAGGATTACCGCTTTCCGGTGAAGTTCCGCGCGCCAATCCAAATCGCCCCTCCGGTCAGGTCTTCGCCGAAATCGCCTGCGACAATCTCGCGCCCATCCATGCCCATCTCTTCCGTCGAGAATTGCTGGATCAGGTAGGGAACTTTGATGAATCGCTGCGTATGGGCGAGGATTGGGATCTCTGGATTCGCCTTGCTGCGATAACCGAATTCGCCTATCTGCCGCAGCATGTTGCCGATTACCGCTTTCATATCACCATGAGTACGTCATATAATACGCGTCGTTGGCAGGCCGGCAACAGCCTGCTTATTCACGAGCGCGTTCTTCCCATGCCTGCCTTTGCTGCCCTCCCGCCTATCGCTCAAGCGCGTATTCATGCCCGCCTTGCCGTGCGTTACCTGCGCTTAGGGCGCACAGCCGAAGCCTGCGCTGCCTATGGTGCCGCCCTCAGCCTGAATCCGGCCAGCACATCCTATCGTCTGCGCTATACATTTTTGCGTATGATGAGGAAACCGCTTGCTTGGTTGATGCAGAGTCCCGTGTTCGAGACTCTGCTTGATTTGCGGCCAAAGCGTTAACAGGATCGCGCCCTGTTTTTATGAGCCGGAAAGAAGTGTCACACCGTCGCCCTTCAAAACGGCCACCGTTCCCTTGAAGGCTTGATCGCGCTGAATTTGCTCGATGATCTCGTTTTCATAGCGCGGTGCATTGATAATCACCACATCCACCGGATCATTGTGCAGCGTCTGCGGGCTGACAATTGGCAGGTGAGAAACGGGTGTGAAGTGGTTTTGTTTGTACGGAGCCGAATCGATGATATAAGCCACATCCAGCTTCATCAGCGAACTCAGCGTGAGTGTTTGTAGGCTCGCTCCCCAGATAGCGACTCGCCGTCCGCTTGCTCGCTGCTCACCAATGAACTGCGCCACCTGTTCCATCAACTTCGCTTGATGCGCCCGCATAATCCCGAAATTCGGCAGCCGGCGCTTTTGCACGATCACCGTCAAATTTTCCTCGTCACGGTTGCGCTCGATATGCAGCACATCGAAACCGCTTAATTCACACGCCAACCGCAGTGTATCCACCGTGAAATACGATAGGTGATCCTGCATGAAGTCATAAAATCGGTTGGTTTCGATCACCTTTTCAAAGCTCGGTGTCTCAATCAACCCCACGCCGCCAGTCACCACATTATGCGTGATACCCTGCAAGAAATCCCGAATATCCGGCACATGCTCGATGACGTCGTAACATACGAAGCCATCAAACGGTCCATCCGGAATCACCACATCATGTGTAATGTAAACTTGATGTACACGGTAATTATGCTGCCGTGCGATTCCCAGCGCGACCTCCGAGGCATCAACCCCGATGGCATCAGCGCCCAACTCGCCCAGAATCCCGAGCAAATGCCCGTCACCACATCCCACATCCAGCACTCGTTTACCCCCAAGCGCGTGAGCGTCGATGAAGTCCTTGACCTGCTCACGCCGTCCCGTCAGCATATGCTTCGAGTAAATCGTGGTTGAGGTCACACCCTGCCGGTAGACCACTGGCGGGCTGTTGAGCTGAATATGACCGCAGCTTTGGCACTGGTAAGCCACCAGATCACTGCCACGATCAGTCGCTAATTCAGCTTCGGTTGGGAAGTATTGAATCTGTGGAGGGACATTTTTGAGAACCATAATCGGTTCTTGCGGGAGGAGCAGGTTACACAGTCGGCAAATCGATCTTACAGGTGCGTCTGTCATAATTCCTCATTTGAGACTAAGTCCGCCGTCAACCACTATGCTTTGCCCGGTTATCCAGCTCGATTCGTCCGATGCCAGAAAGAGCGCCGCGTAAGCTACATCATCCGGTTGACCGGGGCGGCGGATAGCATAATGAGTTTTGACGGCTTCATCAAGGGTTTGCTCGTAGTCCGGGCGGCCTACATAAGCCATAGGAGTCAGAATTCCTGCCGGTTCAATCACGTTCGCCCGGATACCATATTCGCCATATTGCCACGCAATCGACCGCGTGTAAGACATGATTGCGCCCTTCGTTGCCGAGTAAGTCGCGGTGCCTTTGGTTGCCAAGAATCGCGCCACCGATCCCAGATTCACAATCGCGCCGCGCTGCTGCCGGATCATGATCGGGATACACGTTTTTGTGGCATAAAAAACGCTGCGGAAGTTATTATTCAACTGCCATTCCCACTCGTCCGCTGTCAGGGTTTCAGCGCTTTCATTACGCTGGATTACCCCCGCGCTGTTAACCACGATGTCGATTGTTCCGAATCGCTCCGCTGCGAAGTCCATCAGCCCTTGAACCTGTTCCAGTACCGTCATATCGGTGGGCAGATAAGCCGCTGTTCCACCGTTCGCGATGATTTCATCCGTACAGGCCTGTAATCCCTCGCTTCGTCGTGCCGCAGCGACGATACTCGCGCCTTCCCGCGCGAAGAGCAGGGCAATCGCACGTCCGATTCCGCTGCTCGCTCCGCTCACAACTGCTACTTTACCTTGAAGCCGGTTCACAGTGCTTTCACCCACCCGTGGAAGGTATCAATCACATAATCCAACATCGCATCAGTCAGGCCGGGATATACCCCGATCCAGAACACATTGTTCATCACAAAATCAGTGTTCTCGAATGTTCCCACCGCCCGGTAATGCACATTCTGGTAAGCCGGTTGGCGCATCAAATTGCCCCCGAACAGCAGCCGTGTCGCGATCTTATTCGATTCCAGATGTGCGATGAGATCATTACGTGTAAACGGAGCATCAGGTTGGAGTGCCAGCGCGAACCCGAACCAACTCGGCTCGCTATTCGGTGTTGCTTCTGGCAGGATGAAAAACTCGCGCAGGTCGCTTAAGCCCTCATACAGCCGTTGGAAGTTGCGTTTGCGCGCCTCGATGAACCCCGGCAGCTTCTTCAGTTGTGCCACGCCCACTGCCGCTTGCATATCCGTCAGCTTCAGGTTGTACCCGATGTGCGAATAAATATACTTGTGGTCATACCCGCATGGGAGTTCCCCCAGTTGCCAATCAAACCGTTTGCCGCAGGTGTTTTCCTTCCCCGGTTCACACCAGCAGTCGCGCCCCCAATCACGGAACGACTCAATCAACTTTTTCAGCGCGGGTCGGTTCGTCAGCACTGCGCCGCCTTCCCCCATCGTGATGTGGTGTGCCGGATAAAAACTCGTGGTTGCCACATGCCCGAACGTTCCCACCTGTCGGCCATTATACCGGCTGCCCACCGCGTCGCAGCAGTCCTCGATCAACCACAGATCACGCGCCTGTGCGAACGCTGTGACCGCCGCCAGATCAAACGGATTCCCCAGCGTATGTGCGATCATGATCGCGCGTGTGCGGTCACTGAGTGCCGCTTCCAACCGGCTGACATCAATGTTATACGTCGGCACATCAACATCAACGAACACCGGTGTCAGGCGATTTTGCAGGATCGGATTAACCGTTGTCGGGAATCCGGCCGCCACTGTGATCACCTCATCACCCGGTTTCAACTGCCGTTCACCCAGCGTCGGTGAGGTCAGGCATGACAGCGCGATCAGGTTTGCCGATGATCCCGAATTGACCAGCGATGCGTGGCGCAGATTGAATACATCGTGGGCAAAGCGGCGTTCAAATTCTGCTGCAAATCGCCCTGTGGTCAGCCAGAAATCCAACCCCGAATCAACGAGATAACGCATATCATCTGCGTCGAACACTCGTCCCGAAACTGGAACCGGGCTTTGTCCGGGGATGAATATTTTCTCCGGGAAAGCAGCGGCATGATACTGGCTGACGAGTTCCAGAATCTGTTCGCGCAGTGCTTCAGCATCCCGGCTCATCGCAGGAACTCCTTATACCATTCAATCGTTCGCGCCAGACCTTCGTCCAACTCGAATCGTGGCTGCCAGCCCAGCATCCGGCGTGCTTTAGCCGCGCTCAGGTACTGGTGCAGAATTTCATTCGTCGCTTCGTTGCGTATATCCGGTTCGAGTGTCGATTGCATCAACCGCAGAATATGCTCAACAATCTGGAACACGGTCACCTGAATCTCGTTGGAAAAATTGAAAGCTTCCCCCTTGAGTTCAGGATTACTCGCCAATTGTTCGACCAGCAGCATATATGCCGCCGCGCCTTCTTCGACATAAAAATAATCACGGATCAACGACCCGTCCGAACGGATGACCGGTCGCTGCCCGCGCAGCACCGAACGTATCGTCCCCGGCACAATCCGGTTCCAATTCAGGTCGCCGCCGCCGTAAAAGTTGCCGCATCGCGTAATCACCACCGGCAGTCCATAACTTACCGCGTAAGTACGTGCGATCAAATCGGCGCACGACTTGCTCACATCATACGGGTGCTGCCCCTGTAGCGGCGTTTCTTCGTCATAAGGCAGTACCGCTTGGTCGCCGTAGGCTTTATCCGACGAAGCACACACAATCTGCTTCACCGTTGGGCTGCGGCGGCAGGCTTCCAGTAGGCTCCATGTCCCCTGAATATTCGTCTCGAAGGTCGAAACCGGATTCCGGTTCGCCACCCCCACGATCGTCTGTGCCGCCAGATGAATCACACTGTTGATTTCATACTCGCCCAGAATCCGTTCCAGCAGGGCTTGGTCACACACATCCCCCCGCACCACCTTGATTCGGTTCCATAGTTCTGGCGCAGCCACCTTCGCCTGCGGAACCCAGTCCCGCACGAGGCACACCACATCCGCGCCTGCTGCCACCAACTGCTGCACCAGCCACCCACCCACCAATCCTGTCGCGCCCGTCACAAGGGTAGGGCGGTCTTGCCAGAAAGGACTCACCATCGTTTCCATGCTGCTTTGCCGCTGTTCCATAACTCGTTTAGATAGATATATTCGCGGTACGTATCCATCGCATAAAAGAACCCATCATGCTGGTAGGCCATCAGTTGTTGATCTTGTGCCAGCTTCTCCAATGGCTCTTTTTCCAGCACACAACTCGGATCATCCTTCAAATAATCGAACACTCGCCGGTCAAACACGAAAAAGCCCGCGCTGATCCACGAGTCGCTCTGCGGCTTCTCGCTGAAGCGGTAAATCTGCCCGTCCCCGTCAATCCGCACGGTTCCAAACCGCGAAATCGGTCGTACAGTGGTCAGTGTTGCCAGCTTGCCATGCTGCTTATGAAAATCAACAAGTGCCCCGATATCCACGTCGGAAACGCCGTCCCCATACGTCAGCATGAAAATGTCGTCGTCAATATACTTCTGAATCTTTTTAACACGTCCGCCGGTCATCGTTTCCAATCCCGTGTCGGCCAGCGTGATGTTATAGTTCTGCTCATCATGCAGCCCATGATACGTGATCGACTGCTTACGCCCCAATTGAATCGTGAAGTCGTTGTTCATCGCCTCATAATTCAGGAAGTATTCCTTAATCATGTTACCCCGGTACCCGAGGCACAGGATGAAGTCGCTGAACCCGAAATGGGCGTAATTTTTCATGATGTGCCAGAGCACTGGCCGCCCGCCAATTTCCACCAGCGGTTTGGGACGGTACTCGGTTTCTTCTCGCAGTCGTGTTCCTTGCCCACCACACAGAATGACGGTTTTCATAAGCCTTTATAGCCATCTAGTTCGCCTATAACCATGTGTATTCTACCCTATCCTCCCGTTATAGGTAGGTTCAAAGCCGTCCCCTTGCTCGCTGCTGATGCCCATCATGAATCGCTTTTTGGCTCGGTAAAATACGACCGGATAACAAGTCTCGATGAAAATGAGTAAATTCCCTCAATACTTTCAAAATTGAAAACCTGAATATACTCATAATTGGTAGGTGCGTATCTTTTTTTTGAATCGCACGGTAATTGTGTTAGTGGAACCATCCACCTTATTTCGAAAACGATCCTTCCCAATATGATGGGTTAGGGTGAGCGGAGGCGAACAATGAGGGCAATTCGGTTATTAAACCCCTCGATTTTGGTAAAGCTGGTCTTTGTGCTCATGCTGCTGTTGATGTTGTCATTCACATCTAGCAGCTTATTGGCGCAAGATGAAACTCCAACAGAAGTGCCGCTGTCTACAGAGACACCTGTCTTACCACCGACGGACGTCCCAACCGAAACCGTACCCACCGAACTACCTGCTACACCGACTGAAGCAGTGGTGACAGAAACACCGGTCACGCCTGAATTCACCCCCCCGCCCACCGCAGAATCAACGCCGGTGCTCCCACCGCCTGTTGATCCGGATTACTTTTTTGAAGATTTTCAGGATGCCGACTTATCCGCGTGGATTCTGACGCCCGGTTGGTCATTACTCGATGAAAACGGCAATCAAGTATTAACAACGGCTGCTCCCTCCAGTTCAGCCGCTCTCAGTCTGGTCAGTTGGCCGTATCTCAGCCTCTCATTCCGTGCGCGTGTAGCCCCCGGTGCGAATCTCAACCTCAATCTGTCCTCCGGTGGCAAGAGCTACCAGATCACTGTTGGCACTGATGGCGCAGCCAGCCTCACCTCGGAAGGCCAGCTTCTCGCCCAATCTGCGGGTATATCGACAGATGCCGAAGTTCCTGCCGAACCCATCTGGCACACAGTTCAGGTGTTAGCCCCCGGCACGATGTTGGCTGTAAAAGTTGATGAATTGACCCCCCTCAGCTATAGCGATCCCTCTCTGACGGGTATTGGCCCCCTCGTGTTCACCACAGCCGCCGAAAATGCTGGCGCGGTAGCGTTGGATGATATTGCCATCACCCGTTTGGATGCGCCGCCTCCACCGCCCGTACCTGCCGAACCCACACCGGTCGAACAGGAAACC